>CAYJQA010000118.1:3301-11264 GCA_964372065.1 uncultured Litorilinea sp. | reverse complement strand
GCTTGGGACAGCGTCAACAACCAATATCTGGTCGTGTGGGCCAAATACTCGGGCAGCACCTATGACATCGCCGGGCATCTTGTCGACGGTGACGGTACTGAGATCGGCGACGACATAACGATCGAAAACTGGGACTACAACCAACTCAAGCCCAAGGTGGCATATAACCCCCATTGGGACGAGTTCCTGGTGGTGTGGGAAGACCACCACTGGGCCTGGGGCGCGGACAGCGACATCTACGCGCGCCGCGTGGACTACGACGGCGACTTGCTCGCCGCGAGCTTTGGCGTAGCCTGGGGACCGGAAGACGATAAGCAGCGGATCAACCCGGTCATCGCCTATAAGACCTACGCCCGCGAGTACATGGTGAGTTGGGAGCATGTCCACTCCTCGACCGACCGTGACATCTACCGCCGCCGGTTGGACGCGGGCGGCGCGCTTTTGGATAACGAGCAGATGATCATCAACACGGTCTATGCCGAGCAGCACCCGACTATCGCCGCCGACGACGCCGACCTCTATCTGGTCGCGTGGGAAGACAGCCGCAATCTCAGCATCTCGGAAATGGACATCTACGCCGCGCTGCCCGCCACCGACCAGTTCAGCGGGCATGCGTATGACGGCACGACGTGGGAGTCCATCACGCCGCTGGCAGGAGCGACCGTGAAGTTGTACTGCTCCAACTCGTCCGGCGACTTGGGCACGCTCCTCCAGACGGCCGTCACGGATGCGCAGGGCGGCTATCACCTGGGGGTGGTGCGCAACTGCGAATTCTGGCATCTGGTGGAAACCGATCCGGCCGGCTATCAGTCGGTGGCGTCGCGCAACCCCGACGCCGTCATCGTTACGTCCAACTATCTGCGCTATGACTATCCCCTCACCGGTAAGGATTTCAGCGGCAATGACTTCCTGGACACGCCCCAGACGGGTACCGACGGGCTGCCGCCGGGCAACTGGGCCAACTTTGTCCCCGCCGATTGGGTCACCCAACAATCGGTAACGGCCGTGATCCAGGTCGAGGATACCGGCTCCGGGCTGGACGTCGCGTCGGCGGAGTATGCCTATTCGACCGACGGCGGCGCGACGTGGCACGACTGGCGGTCCGCGCCCTGCTCAGGCAGCAACGGCGCGACCACACCCCAGACCATCACCGCCGAGAACGTGCCCTTCGGCCAGGACAGCGCCAAGAACGGCTTGAACCGCATCAAGTTCCGCATCGCCGATATGCAGGGCAACCCGGGCGCAAGCGGCGTCTACAGCGTCGCCATTGACACCACCGCGCCGCCCACGCCCACCGGCCTCAAGAGCACGAGCCACCAGACGTCCGTCTGGTCCAAGGACAACACGGTGGATGCCGCTTGGAACGCGGTGACGGACGGCGGCAGCGGCCTGGCCGGCTACTCGGTGGAGTGGAGCAAGGCCAGCAATACGACGCCGGACATCTTCATCGACGCGACTACGCCCGCCGTGACGAGCAGCGCGCTGGAGAACACCGACCTCTGGTACGTCCACGTGCGCGCCGTGGACAAAGCCGGTAATCTCTCCGGCACGGCGCACCTGGGGCCGTTCTACATCGACGCGCTGGCCCCCTACACCAGCGTCGGCTTCCTGGACCAGTATCAGGGCAGCCTCAGCTTCACCGTCAGTTGGTCCGAAGCGACCACCTATGGCTCTTCCTTCGCCGGGTATGACATCAAGGTAGTGGACACCTGGGACGGCGGCAGCAACACGGCCACGTGGAAGAGCAACACGCTCCAGACGTCCGCGACCTACACCGGCGTGCGCGGCCATACCTACGCCTTCTACAGCCGCGGCCACGACGCGGCGGGCAACCAGGAAGCCTACCCCGGCTCGCCCGATGCGACGACCACCGTGGGCAAAGACATGACCGTCACCGTGGTGAATGAGGCCAACCAGCGCGTCAAGGACGCGCAGACCTTCTTGAACGGTGTGTTTGTGGGCGGCACGAACACGAATGGCGAATGGGTGGCGCAGGATGTCCTGGTGGGCGACCTGATAGCCGCGCGCAAGCACGTCTACACGCACCCCGCGAGCAAGCCCGGCCACGACTTCCTCGGCTTCAGCGGCGCGAACTGGGACTGGAACGCATTCATCACCAGCGTCGGCTTTGACGCCGCGGGCAACCCGCAGCCCTTCCAGGTCGCCAACCTAAGCCAGTCCCTCAAGCTCACCCTCCGCAAGTCGCAGGCGCTGATCGCCTTCCACCTGATGGTATCCGTCGAGTGGGACGCTAGCGCCGCGTTCCTGGCCGACCTGGAGCAGGGGTTGCGCGGCGCGTCCGCCTATCTCTACGATATCACCGACGGCCAGATGCTCTTTGACACCATTGAGGTGTGGGACAACCGCAGCTTCTGGGGCCCCTGCGATATGCGCATTCACGCCAGCAATCAGGTGTGGCCGAATGCCAGTGTCAACGGTATCACCGAGGGCACCGGCGACCATATCTACATGGGGCGGCTTTTCAACGGTCAGTCGTCCAACGCCGGCCAATGGCAGCTCAGCGACGGCTTCCGCACCATGATCCACGAGTTCGGTCATTACGGCTTCGACCTCTACGACGAGTATCTGGACCGTAACGGCGACAAGACGACGGATGCGTTCTGTGCCACCAACTTCGCCACCACGCCGGTAGAGCGCCGCGCCAGCTTCATGTTCTATCAGTATACGGCGACCGAAATGTGCACGACGGTGGACCCGAACCACTATCATCGCGCCAACACCGAGCAGGATGAAGAGCATGGCGAGTGTACTTGGTCAACGGTCCAGAAGAAGTACGACGACAGCCAGAATCGCTGGCTCATCCTCACGCCCGTCGACCGCGGCGCGGTCATGCCCGGCCCTACGACCATCCCCGTGGCCGACTGGAGCAAGGTCTATCTCCACGACGCGGACGCGCACGCATGCGCCCCGTTCACGGTGAACATCGCCATGAGCCCCCAATTTGGGTCGTCCGCGCCGACCGGGGCAGATGTCTACGTGATCCCAAAGAGCTCGAGTGCACCCGTTCTCTACCAAGGCAAACCCGATGCCGCGCACAACCTTACCATCTATGGCGCACACAACGGCGACACGCTGAACGCAGTGTTGTTCGGCTTCTTTGATATCGGCAGTTGGCCGAGCATGATCAGCACATTGACGGTCCAACAGCCCATCCAGTGCACCCCTACGGCTGACGCGGCGAGCGTGCAGGCGCTCGTGCCGGTGCTGGACGCGTTCGCGCTGACCGTCACCGTCGCGCCGCTGGCGGTAGATCGCGTGCAGGTTCAGGTGCAGCCGGCGGTGCCGTTGAGCGCCGCGCCCACGGTGAAATTGTGGCAGACCGGCGTGGAGACCGCGACCACCCTGGTGATGAGCCTCCCGGCGCACAGCGCGGTGTACGGGGGCGAAGCGACGCTGGACCCGGCGCATGAACCGGCAGGGCTGCTCTACATCACGGCGCGCGACAAGCAGGGCCATGACGTGTGGACGATTCATCAGTTCGCCTTCACGCCCGTGCAGGCCGGTAAACTGACCTCGCAGATCTACAGCACCGATGGCGTAGCGCGCTTGGTGCTCCGCGCGGACAGCTTGGCCGCCGATGCAGTGATCGTCGTGCAGGCGGCGCAGGGCGGCGACCCCGGCGACCGCGTCCTCGTAAGCGGCCCCTATGCCGTGGGTACGGGTAGCGTCGTCCTGGCGGGCGACGCCACCGTGCACATGACCTACGCAGCCGAGGCCGCGGCCAAGGCGCAAGCCGATTCGCTGCGTCTCTATCGGTGGGATGACCAGGCCGCCGTCTGGGTGGCGCAGACGAGCACCCACGACGCCGCGCTCCATTTAGTCTCGGCGCGCGTGGACGCGTTGGGCGTCTTCGCCATTCTGGGGCAGCCGAGCAGCGGGCGGATCAACCTGCCGTGGGCAGCGCGCAACCCCGCGACGGGCGCAAGCCTGGCCGCGCAGCCGGTCGCGCGGCAACAGCAGTACCTACCCAACGCCTACTGTGCGGGACCGGCCGGCGCGCCGGCGGCCATGCCGGTAGGTAACGCGCCCCGCGACCTGACGCATATCCTCTACCTGCCGGTAGTGCGGTAACCACGCATCGGCGTCGATAACCCAGGAACGTCCGCGAGGGCGGCAATCAAGCAGGGCGGCGGGACAGTCCCGCCGCCCTGCTTGATAGTGGGCCAAACGCACGGCGAGCACGCGCCGCGGCGGCGCAGGTGACTGGTCTACAGCGTCTGCCACTCGTCGAACTCGGCGCTGTGCCAGCGTGAAGCCGGCCAGAAAGTCGTCGCGTTAGCACGCCGCAACCTGGGCCGGCAGCGCTAACGCCTTGTGTCGCGCTACCGATCGCGGCTGTCCGTCCACCTCCACCCGCGGCGCCCTCCGCAGATACAACCGTAGCTCCGCCATCACAACCCCCTGCCAATCACCCACAGGGTGTGCGGTTTTCCCACTGCACATCCGGGCGCCCCTGGCGAATTATTCTGCCCCTTCTTCCTCCTGCCCTCCACTCAAAAACTGCACCAAACCCCATTTATCTAAGTAAAGAGAACACGGTTTTGCATGAAACACGCGCTGCTCCCCGCCACCGCCCAAAGCGGGACGTTGGCGGGACGCTCGGCGGACAGGTGAGTCACGGTCGCTTCCGACACTGGAAGCAGCCCGACGTCACACCGCCACGGGATGCTTGCCAGAAAGGGACTCCCCCCATGTATGCCCACCTATCCCGCCTTTTCGTCCGTTCACTTTTGCTCTGGCCGGTGCTGCTGTTGGCCAGTGGCCTGCCTCTGGCGGCCACACCCATCTTGACCCTGGCCGGCCATCTCGGCGGCCCCGCGCTCACCGTTGCGGTCCAGGACCACTACGCCTACGTCGGTTTCAGCTTTGAGTTCGCCGTCGTGGACGTGGCCGACCCCACTGATCCGCGCCGAGCGGGCTATCTCGTCCTCTCCACCAACGACGTCGCGCTGAAGGGTGACCTGGCCTTTGTAGCGTCGCGCAGCGGGTTGGTCGTCGTGGATGTGAGCGACGCCGCCCGGCCCACGCAGGTCGGCGCATGGCCGCTCGGTCCGGCCGTCAGCGTAGCCGTCGCCGGTGACTATGCCTATGTGCTCACCCCGGACGGGCTAGCGGTCGTCGATATCGCCCGCCCCACTGATCCGCAAGGGATTAGCGCACACGCCCTGTCTGGACGGCCGGAGAGCGTCACCCTGGACGGCGACCGCGCCTATGTCGCCACTAGCCGCGGGCTGTATGTGCTGGATATGCGCACACCGTCGCAGCCGGTCGCAGAGTCCTTCCTAACGACGGCCGGATACGCCGAAGCCGTGGCGGCGGCGGACGGCATGCTCTATGTCGCCGCCGGGGAGCAAGGTCTTCAGGTCTTCACCCACAGCGCAGACGCCCCCAGTGACACGCCGGTGGGCGCGGCCACGCTGCGCCTTGACAGCGGCTATGCCGAAGCCATCGCCCTTGCCGGTCGCTATGCGCTTGTCGCCGCCGGTTCAGGTGGAGTGCAGGTGATCGATATGGCGGAACCGACCCGACCCAGCGCGGCGGCGAGTCTCAGCCTGCCGGGCTATGCGCTGGATCTCGTCGTCGCCGGCGATTATGCCTATGTGATCGATCGCTATCATGGCATGGCAGTCGTGGACATCGCACAACCCGCTGCGCCGAGGCAGGTCGGGCTGTTGGCAACACCCGGTTTCACCCATAATGTCAATGTGGACGACACCCGCGTCCTGGTCGCGACCTCACCGCAAGGGGCCGTGCATCTGCTCGATTCAGCCGACCCGACGCACACCCGTCAGGCCGGCTGGACCGCCATGCCGGACATAGCCGAATCCGCGACCGTGTCCGGGCGCTATGCCTATATTGCCAGTGGCTATAGTGGTCTGGAAGTCGTGGACCTGGCCGCGGCGGACGGCCCCACCCGCCTCGCCCAACTGGATGCGCTCGGCTACGCCCATGATGTGCAGACGGCGGACGGTTTCGCCTATGTGGTGGCGGAGGGCGGGCTACAAGTCGTAGACATGCGCGACCCCATGCACCCGCGTGAGGTGGGCTGCACGTATACGACGAACACGGTGGTAGACATGGCGTTGACCGGGCACACGGGCGTCATCCTGGGGAACAGTGGTCACTTGCAGTGGATCGACCTCACCCACCCAACCGTGCCCGCGACGGTCGCCTCCATCCAACTGGCGGGACGGCCCAACGCGGTAGCGGCGGCAGACGACTATGTCTATGTGGCGGGCGCAGAAGGCTTACGCATCATCGCCATCGACGCCGCCGGCGGCGTCGGCGAAGTGGGCGGCTATGCCACGCCAGGGCCGGTCAACGACGTCGTCGCGGCCGGGGGCTACGTCTATCTCGCCCTGTTGGACCAAGGCGTGCAGGTGCTCGACCTGGCAGACCCGGGCCACCCAGTAGCAGTCGCCGGCTTTGACACGCCCGACCAAGCACGCCGCCTCGCCGTTGCGGGCGACACACTCTACGTGGCCGACCATGCCGGAGGGCTGTTCATCCTGCGCTTGTTGCCCCGTCCTGCATAAAAAGGCCGGCGCCGGACCACCCCAACGGGACTGCCGGGTCCCATCAAACCCGAAAAATGGGTGCAGATGCATCAGCCGAGTGATGCATCTGCACCTTTTCCTTCGTCCCATCCATCGTCATACTGGAACGGAAACACCCCAAACGTCCGAAACGTCCGAAACGTTCACCCGTTCTCGTCTGTCGTTGCCGCGTGCCGGCCGGTGTGGTTCACCATCGGTCCCAATCCCGTTTTTGTGACCTGCCTGCGTGATGCTGGGGACGCCAAACGGCGCAGCGTCATGATCGCAGGGGTGGCAAGGGAGGGAAGCATGCACCATATGCAGCACATCAAGAGCGATTTTGACGACTATCTATCGCGCGCCCAAGTGGCGGACCTCTTCAACGTCTCCCCCAGCACCGTCACGCGGTGGGCCGAGGAAGGCAAGCTGGCCCATATCCGGACATTGGGCGGCCATCGCCGCTATATGAAGGAAGACATTCTGCAGCTGATACGCACGCTCACAAAGGAGGAGCGGATGGAGACTATTACCACCGAGATTCCCAGGCTGTACGGCGATCACCATGTCAATGCGGTGCATCAGATCCTCGCCGCGTTGACGGGCGTTCACGACGTCCAGGCCAGCGCGGCGACCCACCAACTGACGGTCGGCTTTGACCCGGAGTTGGTCTCGGCAGAGACGATCCTGACGCAACTGGCGGACCGTGGCTATCCCCCCCAGAACGGCCACGGGCACGCGGAAAAAGGGGATGGGCACAAGGATCCGGCCTGGGCGCAGCTTGCCTTGCGCATGACCCAAACGCATCCGGCCGAAAGGTAACGGGGACACACACCCCCTAAGGAGGAGCTATGGCCAAACGAGTAGGCAAAACACCCGAGCAGTTCAGCGCCGACCCGGCCGCGATCGAGTTGCTGCACCGCGCCGAGGCATTGGGGCTACAGACTGCGTTTACGCGCGCCGAGAACATGCCCGCTTGCCCCATCGGCAGCCGGGGCATGTGTTGCTCCATGTGCCTGATGGGCCCGTGCCGCCTCACCAAGGAGGGCCAGGTCGGCGTCTGCGGCGCGACGCTGGAGACCATCGGCGCACGCGTCTTTGCGCGCCATGTGGCCGCGGGCAGCGCGGCCCATTCCGACCACGGCCGCGACCTGGCGTTTACGCTCAAGGCCGTGGCCAAAGGCGAGGCCAAGGGGTTCAAGATTCGCGATCCCTATAAGCTCCGGGCCGTCGCCGGCCATCTCGACATTCCCACGCAGGGCCGCACCGACGCCGACATCGCCAACGATGTTGCCGACAAGGCCATCGGCGAATTCGGCCAGCAGAAGGGTGAACTGGCCTATCTGCGCCGCGCACCCAAGAAACGCTATGAACTGTGGAAGGAACTGGAACTCGCACCGCGAGGCATC
>CAYJQA010000118.1:0-3291 GCA_964372065.1 uncultured Litorilinea sp. | reverse complement strand
GTCGTGGAGGTGTTGCACCGCACGCATATGGGCGACGACCAGGAAGCCGAGCACATCCTCGACCAGGCCATGCGCTGCGCTTTGGCGGACGGGTGGGGCGGCTCCATGTTGGCGACCGACATCTCCGACATCCTGTTCGGCACGCCTAGCCCGCTGGTCTCGCAGGTGAACCTGGGCGTCCTCAAGGACGACGAGGTCAATATCGTCATCCACGGTCACGAGCCGACGTTGAGCGAAATGCTGTTGGTGGCGCTCAACGACCCCGAACTCGTCGCTTATGCCCGGACCAAAGGGGCCAAGGGCATCAACATGGCGGGCATCTGCTGCACGTCCAACGAGACGCTCATGCGCCAGGGGATTCCATCGGCGGGCAACTTCTTGCACCAGGAACTCGCGATCTTGACCGGCGCGGTGGAAGCCATGGTGGTCGACGTGCAGTGCATCATGCAGGCGCTGCCCAACCTGGCGGAGAACTTCCACACCGAAATCATTACAACCTCGCCCAAGGTAAAAATCCAGGGCGCGACCCACATCCCCTTTGACGAGCACAACGCGATGGAGATCGCCCGGCAGATCGTGCGCCGGGCCATCGACAACTACCCCAATCGCCAGGCCGTGCAGATCCCGGCCATCACTTCCGACCTGGTGCCGGGCTTCTCGCATGAGTACATCAACTACATGCTGGGCGGCTCGTTCCGGGCGTCGCTGCGCCCGCTCAACGACGCCATCATGTCGGGCCGTATTCGCGGCGTGGTGGCGAATGTGGGCTGCAACAACCCGCGCGTCGCGCAGGATGCGCTGCACAACTACGTCGTCACCGAGTTGTTGAAGAACGACGTGTTGGTGGTGGAAACCGGCTGCGGCGCGCTCGCCAGCGGCAAGTGCGGTCTGATGCTGGGCGAAGCGGCCATGGAATACGCCGGGCCGGGGCTGCGCGAAGTCTGCGAAGCCGTCGGCATCCCGCCGGTCCTGCACATGGGGTCCTGCGTGGACAACACGCGCATCCTGACCGTGCTCAGCCAAATGGCGACCGAAGGCGGGCTGGGCGACGACATCAGCGACATCCCCGCCGTGGGCCTCGCGCCGGAGTGGATGAGCGAAAAGGCCATGGCGATTGCCTCCTACTGCGCGGCGTCGGGGGCCTACGTCATCATGGGCGTCCACAACCCCGTGGACGGCAGCGCGGAGGTCACCGACATCCTCAGCAATGTGTGGGAGCGCAAGGTCGGCGGCAAGATCGAATTCGTCGCGGACCCGGAAGAGATCGTGCGCCGGTCATTGGCGCACATTGACAAGAAGCGCGACGCGCTCAAGCTGCCCGCCTACGACGCGACGAAGTGGGGACAGAGCGGCGACCGGCGCATGGCGGACATCCTGGCGCTGCCGGTCGAAGCCCGCGCCGCGGCGCAATATGGCGTACCCGTGGCGGGATAAGGCGACCAAGAGGGGGAATCCATGAGTCGACACATTGCTACACACGCAATCCGCGGCGCGCAGAGTATCGTCAATGAAGCCGACGACTTGCTGCAACAGGCGCTGGCGGAAAAAGGGCCGGAGACGCCGGCCGCCTTCCCCAATACGGCCTATCACTTGCCGCTGGTGCTGGGCATGACCGGCCGCGAAGTCGATACGTTGGGCGATCTGCGGCCGGTCATGGAGCAGGCTAAGCAACTGCTCCACCCGATCCCATCCGCCCGCCGCTGGACGCCGTATCTGGGCGAAACGCTCGACGCCGGGATGGCGACCTTGCTGGCCGAAGAAACCATCGAGGCCGTGCGGTTCCTGTATGGTCAAGAGCCGCAGCCCTTTGCGGGGCTGAACCTGGCGGGGACTAGCTTCACCAGCCCCGACGTGGCGACTGCCGGCCACAACGGCCATCTCAATGGGCCTATCGACGATATCCAGTTGCGCTCCTGGGGCATCCAACTGGTGGACGGGCGCATGCCGGGCTTTGCGGCCATTGTGGGGTGCGCCAAATCCAACGAAGTCGCGGTCAAGATCGTGCGCGAGCTACAGCGCCGCAACATCCTGACCTTCCTCTGCGGCAACGTGAACGGGCGTAGCATCATCCACCAACTCCAAGAGGAAGGGGTGGAGATGGGGTACGACACCTACATCGTGCCCTTTGGGACCGACACCATCAGCGCGGTCTATGCGCTGGGCTTTGCCGTGCGCAGCGCCCTCACCTTTGGCGGTCTGAAGGGCGGCCAAACGCGCGAAATCCTGCTGTATAACAAGAACCGGGTCTATGCCTTTGTGCTGGCGCTGGGCGAGGTGGACGACCTCAAGTACGCCACGGCGGCCGGGGCCATCAACTTCGGCTTTCCCGTCATCGCCGATACGGTGATCCCCGAAATTCTGCCCACCGGGATCACGACCTACGAGCATGTGGTGTCGCTGCCCTTCAACGAGATCGAGGGTAAAGACGACCTGGAACGCGCCGAGCGGTTGGTGCAGAAGGCCATCGAGATACGCGGCGTCAAGGTCCGCATCACCGAAGTGCCCATCCCCATCCCCTACGGCTCCGCCTTCGAGGGCGAACGCGTCCGCAAAGCCGACATGCGGGTGGAGTTCGGCGGCAAATACTCGCGTGCGTTCGAGTATCTGCGGATGCGCGACCTGAATGCGGTGGACGACGGCAAGATCACCATCGAAGGCCCCCTCTGGGACGAAGTGCCGGAGGGCGGGTCGATGGACCTGGGGATTGTGATCGACGTGGCCGGACGCCAGATGCAGAAGGACTTTGAGCCGGTGCTGGAACGGCAGGTCCACTACTTCATCAACGCGGCCAGCGGGCTACAGCACATCGGCCAGCGCGATATCGCCTGGATCCGCATCAGCAAGACCGCGGTGGACAAGGGGTTCCGGCTGGAACACTTCGGCAAGATCCTGCACGCCCGGCTCCACGGCGACTTTGGCGCGATTGTGGACAAGGTCCAGGTCACCATCTACACGGACAAATCCAAGATCGAACGCTGGCTGGACACGGCGCGGCAAGCCTACGACGAGCGTAACCGGCGGCTGGCCGACCTCACGGATGACGCCGTGGACGAGTTCTACAGCTGCACGCTGTGCCAGTCCTTTGCGCCCAACCACGTCTGTCTGGTCACGCCGGAACGGCTCGGGCTGTGCGGCGCGTACAACTGGCTCGACTGCAAGGCTTCCTTCCGCATCAACCCCACCGGGCCAAACCAGCCGATCCCCAAGGGACGTCAGTTGGACAATCACTTGGGCTATTGGACGGGCACCAACGAATTCTTGCAGCAGGCGTCCCATCAGCAGGTGCAGGAG
>CAYJQA010000117.1:0-11297 GCA_964372065.1 uncultured Litorilinea sp. | reverse complement strand
ATCTGGCCCAACACCATGCGGTGACGCTGGTTTCGTTCGTGCGCGCGACGGATACACCCGCGGCGCTGGCGCACCTGCGCCAGTTCTGCCGTGAAGTCCACACCACGCCCATGCCGCGCAGCCCGCGGCTGGATGCGGCGCACCTGCTGCGGAGTCTGGTCACGGACACGCCCTTTCTGATCGCACGCGATGCGGTGGCCGCCATGCAGCGTCTGCTGCGCCAAGTGCTGGACGCGTCCGGCCCCTACGACGCCATCCACGCCGACCAGCTTTGGATGGCGCCCTATGCGCTGCAGGCACAGCAGCACGGCGCGCGCCGGGACCGGCCGCAGGCGACGCTGGACCAACACAACGCCGTCTACCTGATCCCTCAGCGGATGCAGCAGGCGACCGGCAACCCCCTCAAGCGGGGTCTGTTGGGGCTGGAGGCGCGCAAACTGGCCCGTTACGAGGCGGCAGTGTGCCGCCGCTTTGACCATGTGGTGTGGGTGACGCAAGAGGATTTTCGGGCGGTGGCGGCGTACGCCAACGGCGCAGGGACCGCGTTGCGGAATTCCGGTGTGATTCCCATCTGCACCGAAGTGGACGCCCAGGCCCGGCTGCCGCGCCGCGATCATCCGCGCCGGGTGACGTTCCTGGGGGGGCTGCATTACCCGCCCAACGCCGAGGGGGTGTTGTGGTTTGCCCGTGAGGTCATGCCCGGCATCCTGGCCGCACAGCCGGACGCCGTCTTGACCGTGATCGGCAAGCAGCCGCCCGCCGAGTTGGCGCAACTGCCCATCCCCGCGGCGAATCTGGAGATCACCGGCTATGTGGACGACCCGCGGCGCTATTTGGAACAGACCGCGGCGTTTGTCGTGCCGTTGCATGCCGGTGGGGGGATGCGCGTCAAGATTCTGGACGCCTGGCGTTGGGGGCTGCCGGTGGTGACGACCACCATCGGGGCCGAGGGCATCGACGTCACGCCGGGCCGGGATGCGCTGGTCGCCGACAACGCGCGGGACTTCGCCGCCGCGACCGTGCGCCTGCTGGCGGACGCTGACGCCCGGCAGGAGATCGCCGACGCCGCCTTCGCCACCTTGAGCCGCTGTTATGACTGGCGGTCGGTCTATGCACGGTGGGATCCCATCTATCCGGCGTGACGCGGCCGCCCTGTGTCCGTTGCTGCGGACCGTTCGAGGAGGAACTCAAGACGCCATGCGCATCCTCTATGTAACGCCCTATGCGCCCAACCGCATCCGCGTGCGACCGTTCCAGTTGCTGCAAGCACTGGCGCGGCGCGGCCATGCCGTGACGTTGGGCGCGGTGTGGTCGGACGCGGCCGAACGGGCCGATCTGGTCGCCTTGGCAGAACTCGGCATCACGGTCGAGGCGCGGCGCATGCCGGCCCTCCGTTCACTGGCGAACAGCCTGTTGGCGCTGCCCATGGCGCAGCCGCTCCAAGCCGCGTATAGCTGGCATCCCGGCTTGGCCGCGCGTCTGGCCCGCCGTGCGCTGGATGAGCCGTTCGACGTGATCCACGTGGAGCATCTGCGTGGCGCGCGCTATGGGCTGTATCTCCAGCGCCGGTTGGCTGCGGCCGGTCTGACGACGCCGGTCGTATGGGACAGTGTGGACTGTATCACCCATCTGTTCCGGCAGGCCGCGGGTCGCAGCGCCAGCCGCAAGAGCCGGCTGATCACGCGCTTTGAGTTGGGCCGCACCAGCCGCTACGAGGCCCAGATGGTCGCCCGGTTTGACCGCACCGTGGTGACGTCGCCGGCCGACCGGCAGGCGCTCGCAGAGTTGACTGCCGGTGCGGGCAGCGGCCCGGTGGAGGACCGGCTTGTGGTTCTGCCGAACGGGGTCGATCTGGACTATTTCACGCCCGACGCCACGCCGCGCTTACCGGCGACGGTGGTGCTGACCGGCAAGATGAGCTATCACGCCAACGTGACCGCAGCCCGGCAGTTGGTCCGGGAGATCATGCCGTTGGTGTGGGCGCAGCGGCCCGATGTCCAGGTGTGGATTGTGGGCAAGGACCCGGCCCGCGAGGTGCAGGCGTTGGCGAGCGGCCGCGTGCTGGTTACCGGGACGGTGCCGGACATGCGCCGCAACCTGCGGCGCGCCACGCTGGCCGTCGCGCCCGTGCCCTACGGCGCGGGCATCCAGAACAAGGTGTTGGAGGCCATGGCCTGCGCCGCGCCGGTGATCGCCAGTGAGCAGGCGGTCTCTGCCCTGGAAGCAGAGCCGGGGCAAGAGCTGCTGGTGGCCCGCAGCAGCGCGGACTTTGCCCAACAGGTGACGGCGCTGCTGAAAGCGCCGGCGCGCGCCCAGGCGTTGGGCCGCGCCGGTCGCGCCTATGTGGAGCGCAGCCATCAGTGGCCCCGCATCGGCGCGGCGTTGGAGCAGTTGTATGCGAGTTTGCCACGCGCCCGCGCCTTCTTGGCGGCGCAACCCGCGCAGGCCGGCGCGGTCTAGCCACGGCCGTGGCCCAAACGTTCGCCCCGCAGTTGGTTGGGGCCTTGCCGGCCAACCAACCCCTTGACTTGGTAAGGAGGACTCACCCGCTATGTTGAACACGGATGTTGCCGCTTCGGAATATGTCGCAGGCGAAAATGCCGCCAAGCCCCGGCCGTTTCTGGGGATTCGCACCGCCTATCGCGGCTTTGCCCAGGCGGTCATCGTTCTGTGCGACACGACGATGGTTTTGCTGGCGTTTGGGCTGGCCTACTGGCTGCGTTTCCACGGCGGCGTCACAATCGCCGACGATGGCGCGCCTGATCCCGCCAAATACATGTGGCTGGTATTTGTCTTTCTCCCAGTCTGGATCGGCATCTTCTGGTTGATGCATCTCTACGACTATCACTATCTGCTGGGCGGGACCAGCGAGTATACCCAGGCTATGAACGCGAGCACCATCGCGATGATGCTCGTCGTGCTCATGAGCTTCTTGGCGCCCGATGTGCAGATCGCCCGCGCGTGGCTGATTATGGCGTGGCTGTTTTCGAGCCTCTTTGTGTGCATCGGCCGGTTTACCTTGCGCCGCGTGGCCTATCAGATGCGCCACAAGGGCTATTTCGTGGCGCCGGCCATCATCGTGGGGGCCAATCAGGAGGCGCTGACCCTGGCCGACCAGTTGCGCGACCGGCGCAGCTCCGGGCTGGCCGTGCTGGGCTTTGTGGACGGAGCGCAGGCCGAGGCCGCGCCGGGCCAACGGCACGCGTTTGGCGGCTTCCCGATCATGGGCGACCTGGCCTTGCTCCCCGAAATCGTACGCAAATACGGCGTGCGCGAGGTCATCATCGCCGGGACGGCGTTGACCGATGAGGAGCGGGTCACGGCGTTGGAGCTACTTATCAACCTGCCGGGGATCGAGTTGCGCCTCTCGTCCGGTCTCTATGAGATCCTGACCACCGGCGTGCATGTCACCACCCGCAATTCGGTCCCGCTGATCACACTGAACCGGCTGCGGTTGGGCCGCTTTGAAGCGGCGCTCAAGACGCTCAGCGACTGGACGCTGATCCTGCTGGGTCTGCCGCTGCTCCTGCCGCTGTGCGCCGTGATTGCCGTGCTGGTTAAGCTCGATTCGTCAGGGCCGATTTTCCATCGCCGCCGCGTGTTGGGCATCGGCGGCCGCGCGTTCGACGCGCTCAAGTTCCGCACGATGGTGGAGAACGGGGACGCGCTGCTGGCCCAACGGCCCGACTTGCTGGCCGAGTTGGAAGAGAATCAAAAGCTGAAGGACGACCCGCGCATCACGCGCTTGGGCCGTTTCCTGCGCAAGACGAGTCTCGACGAACTGCCGCAGTTGATCAACGTGCTGGCCGGGCAGATGAGCATCGTCGGGCCGCGCATGATCAGCCCGCAGGAGGCCGAGAAGTACGGGACCATGCACCTGAACCTGCTCACCGTGAAGCCGGGGATCACGGGCCTCTGGCAAGTGTCCGGCCGCTCGGACCTGACATACGAAGAGCGTGTGCGGCTGGATATGCACTACATCCGCAACTACAGCGTTTGGTGGGACCTGCAAATCCTGTTTGTCCAAACGCTGCCTGCCGTGTTGGGCAAGAAGGGAGCCTACTAGAGCCGTGAAAGCCCTCATTCTGGCGGCCGGGCAAGGGACGCGCCTCAAGCAGTTGACCGCCCGCCGGGCCAAGCCCATGTTGCCCATCGGCGGCAAGCCATTGCTGCATCACACGGTCGCGTGGCTGCGCGACCACGGTGTCCGTCACATCGCCGTGAATCTGCACCACTGCGCCGCGTCCATCGTCGACTATTTTGGCGACGGCGACCGCTTTGGCGTGTCGCTGCACTATTCGCACGAGACAACGCTGCTGGGCACGGCGGGCGCGGCCAAGCAACTGGAACGTTTTTTGGACGAGACCTTTGTGGTAGTCTACGGCGATGTCTTTACCAACCTGGACTTGACGCGCCTCGCCGTGGACCACGCCCGGCATCCGGCGGCGGATGGTATGACGATGGTGCGCTATGCGGTGGCTAACCCGGAGGAGTGCGGGCTGGTCGAGACGGATACTCAGGGCCGCGTGACGCGGTTTGTGGAGAAGCCGCCGAGCGACCAGGTCTTCACGAACCTGGCGTTTTCGGGCGTGATGGTCTGTGAGCCGGGCGTATTAGCGGCGGTGCCTGCGGCGACCGCGTTCGATTTCGGGCACGATCTCATTCCCCGGCTGTTGGCGCAGGGCGCGCCGCTCTACGCCAAGCCGCTGGCTGCCGGAGAATTTGTCATCGACATCGGCGCGCTGGGCGGCTATTTGCGTGCGTTACAGACGGCGCAGCAGAGCGCCCCTGCCCCGGCGCTGCGCCAACCCGGCCAACAACTGGCGCTGCCGGCCTAGCGGCCGGCCAGAGTACCCAGGACAAAGGCGAGACGCCCCTATGCTTCAGTTGACCCAAGATTCCACGGTTGTCGCGACGTCGAATCAGCTTTCCACCTTTCTCGACGGCGAAGCCATCGTCCTTGAGCTTGAGTCCGGCGCGTACTTTGGGTTGGCCCAAGTCGGCGCCCGCATCTGGGAACTCCTGCAGGAGCCGACCACGTGCGCCCGGATCACTGCGACCTTGATCGAGGAGTATGAGGTGGGCCACGACGTGCTCGCCGCCGATGTGGCGGCCTTTGTCGGCGAGTTGCACGGGAATCATCTTGTCGAGGTTCTGTGATGGCTTGCGCCGGCCTTCTGCGCGGGATAGCGTCGTTGCGCCCCGCCGACACATTGCTACTGGCTGAGGCGGCCTGCCTCCTGTACGCCGTGCGCCACGGTCTGCGCCGGCTGCGCTATCCCACGCTGCTGCGCCTGCTGCGGCGTTCGGCCACGCTGACCGCGCAACGCCAGGCGCAGCCTCACGCGCCGGACCCCGAAGCGCGGGTCCTGTGGGCGATTGGGTGGCTGTGGCGCAAAGGGATCTGCGTTCCCTCCTGTTTGGAGGAAGCGTTGGCCGTGCAGTGGATGCTGCTCCGCCGTCAGATTGACTGCCAGGTGCGGATCGGCGTGGTCAAGACGGACGCCGGGACGCTGCTGGGTCATGCTTGGGCCGAACGGGATGGACGGGTCGTGAGTGTGGACACGGCCAGCCCGGCCCGCTATGTGGTGTTGACGCCGCCCATGATGGAACCATAACGCGATGCAATCGCTGGCAGGGATCTACCGCTTTGACGGCCGCCCGGTCGAGCCGCGTCTGCTGGAGCATATGCTGGCGCAGATGGCTCCCCGCGTCCCGGCGTCTGTCGCCCTGTGGTCGGAAGGCCCGGTTGCGCTGGCGGCGCGCGGGATCGACGACGCGCCGTTGCCAAGCCAGGGGGGCTACCGCCTGGCCGCGTCCGCCGGTGGGTGCTGGGTGGCGGCGGATGCCCGGATCGACAACCGCGTCGAACTGGCCGCGGGGTTGGCCCGCAGCGAGCAAGCGGTCCGGCAAATGACGGACGCGGAACTGATTCTGGCGGCGTATGCCAAATGGGGGACGGACGCCCCGGCCCGGTTGATCGGCGACTTTGCCTTTGCCCTGTGGGACGCGCAAGAACAGGCCCTCTTCTGTGCGCGGGACCATTTCGGTCTGCGCCCCTTCTTCTATCACATGGGGCCGGATTTCTTTGTTTTTGCCTCCGAACTGCACGGGGTGCTGGCTTGTCCGGGGGTCGCGCCCGATCTGGACGAGACGCGTATCGGGTTGCATCTGGCGGTGCTGGTGGCCGAAAAGGACGCCACCTTCTACCGGCAGGTGAAACGCCTTGCGCCTGCCCATTGGCTGCGGGTCGGCGGTCGGGCAGCCGTGACGGCGCGCCGTTACTGGACCCTGGAGGCCGCGCCGGAGTTGCGGCTTGGCTCGTCCGGCGAGGCTGCCGAGGCGTTCCGCGCGGTCTTCGCCGAGGCGGTGCGGTGCCGGCTGCCGGACACCGGGCCGGTGGGGTTGTTCCTGAGCGGGGGGCTGGATTCGACCGCAGTCACCAGCATGGCGCGCCGGCTGGATCAGGCGGCGTCGGGGGCCGCCCGGCTGCATACCTTCTCGGCAATTTTTGACCAGACGCCGGAATGCGATGAGCGCGGCTTTGTGCAAGAAGCGCTCAAGCCTGGCGGGCTGACGCCGCATTTTGTGGATGTGGAGGCGGTTAGCCCGCTGGCCCGGCCCGGCGAGATGCTCGCCGCTATCGGTGAACCGTTTGCCGCGCCGACGCTCTACATCCTGTGGGAGTTGTACCGGTCGGCGCAGCAGGCGGGTATGCGTGTGCTCCTGGACGGGATCGACGGGGACACGGCGGTCCACCACGGCGATGCCTACCTGGCCGACTTGGCGCAGGCCGGACGGTGGGCCGACTTCTTCGGTAATGCGCTCAGGCTGGAGACGCACGGCAATCACTCGGTGGACCTGCTGGTCAAGCGGTATGCCGAGCCGCATCTGACCTCCCTGGCTGCGGGTGGGCGGTGGCGGCGGCTCTATCGTGATCTGCGCGCTATCGCACCGTATAGCGACGCGGGGATGCGCCGTCTACTGTATTACTACGGCGTGCGGCCGCTGGCCCGGCAATACTTGGGCAGGCCCGCCGCGCCCGCCGACACCCGCTTGGGGCTGGCGAGCGAACGGCTCATGCGGGCAACCGATCTGCGAGAGCGGGCCGCGGCATTGCAGGCCGCGGGCCGGTGTTCGATCACCACGGCGCAACAGGAGCATTACCGGCTGCTGGAAGCGCCGCTGCTGACGCACGTCTTCGAGTTGAGCAGCCAGGCCGGACGCGCCTTCACCATCGACACGCGTCACCCCTTTGCCGACCGGCGGCTGATCGAGTTCTGTTATGCCTTGCCCGCGCAGCACAAGCTGGTGGACGGCTGGACGCGTCACGTGGTTCGCCAAGGGCTGCGCGGCATTCTGCCGGAGGCCGTGCGTCTGCGTGGCGACAAGGCCGAGAACAGCGCCGCGGTGACCAAAGCATTGCAGACCCGCGATGCACCTTATGTGGAACAAACGATCGAGACCGCCCAGGCCGACCTGTCGCCCTACGTGGATATGGCGGCGTTCGGGGAAACCTACCGGCGGTATCGTCGCTTGGGTAATCGGCAGGATGAAATGCTGGTCTGGCAGGCCATTATCCTGGCGATCTGGTTACGGAATGAGTCTGTTGGACGGTCGCGCCTTGGCGTGGCCGGCGCGCGGGGTGGACATGCGGAGTACGCGCATGTGCCGGAGCACCTATCCGATTGGACTTCGGCATGATGGGAAAAGCCGGTGGAGCAAGTAGACAGCCTTTGTATTCGATTTCCTGCACTGTTTGACAATCTGAGGTTCCCGACATGGCCAAACACCAACGCAAGACCTACGTTGCACCTATCGTCAAGCGGTATGGTGCAGTAGAGGAACTCACGAAGGCGATCATCTGGCCTGGCAGTGGCGACATTCTGTCGCAGATCGTAGAAGCACTGTCTGACGGCCAGATCGATGTTAACGACGGCTGCCCGCGCTACGGCGGCTTGTCCCAGCTCTGCACGGGCAGCTAACCAACGTTAGGAAAGGAAGCGAGGCCAGTCCCTGCGGTCGTCTCAGCGCCGAGATGGCCGGCGGTTTCGCTGCACGCAACGCACGGTAAGTCGGCTGCTACTTGCACCACTGGCTTTTCCCATCATGCGGATCGGATCATTGATTGATGCATCGTTACTCTGTCTTTGGACTGGTGGTTGAGTCCACGCTCCAACTACCGGTCGCCAGCCTTGAGCCGCACGCGGCGGAGCGGCCGGCTGATGTAACCGTGCAGGTCGCGGGCTGCCTGGACGGGTCGGCCAGCGCGGCCGCCGCGCCGGGTTCGCTGACGGCGTCGCCTGCTGAGGTTGTGCTGTATTGGGAAGATGTGGGGGAGTACCGCGTGCGCGCTGGGCGGCGCATCGAAATCCGGCCGCTGCCGGGTGTGCCGGCGCACGTGCTCGGCCTGTTTGTGACGGGGACGGCGTTTGCCATGCTGCTCTACCAACGCGGGTACACCGTCTTGCACGGCAGCGTCGCGGAAATCGACGGCTGTGGCGTGGGGTTCCTCGGTCACAAGGGGGCGGGCAAGTCCACCTTGGCCATGAGTATGCAACAGATCGGCGGCGCGCTCATCGCCGACGATCTGCTGGCTGTGCAGGCGGGGCCTGACTTCGTCGCCTTGCCCGGCTTCCCGCAAATGAAGCTGTGGCCCGACTCGCTGCACCAGCTTGGCTACCAGGCGGACGAGCTGATGCGGCTCCGACCGGAGCTAGAGAAGCGCGGCGTGCCCTTCGCCCAGCCGCAGCCGCCCCGGCCCGCACCGCTGCGCCATCTGTTTGTCGTGCAACAAAGCGACGAAATCAGCATTGTTGCCATGAACGAGCGCGCGGCGCTGCTGGCCTTGCTGCCGCATTGGTATCCGGCGCGCTTCGGCACCGACGTGGTCCGGCAACTACAAGCCCAAGCCACCCAATTTAGGCAATGTGTGGCGCTGGCGCAGGGCGTGCGCGTAAGTTTGCTGCAGCGACCGGCTGCGTTGGCTGCGCTCCCCGCTGTCGCCCAGGCGATCCGGGCGTATGTGGCAGCGGCCGTCGCGCCGGCCCCGTCACAGGAGGTCGTGTGTTCCGACGCGGTGGAATGGCGATGAGCAGCGCATTCGGGCGGCTGGCGGAGTTGGCGCAGCAGGCGCGGCGGCGCGGCGCGCTGATTGTGGCGACGCTGCGCCTTATCTGGGTTGCCGCCGCCGCCTGGACGGTGGCATGGTCCGTGCTGCTCCTTTGTTTGGGGCTGCTGCCGGCCCTGGTCGTGCTCCTTAGCAAGCGGCTGACGGACCAAGTGTTTGTCCTGCTGAGCGCCGCCGATAAGGACCCGGCCTTGCTCCAGCAGACGGTCGGGTTGATCGTGTTGATGGCGGTCGTGGTGATCGCCCAGCAATTGCTGCAAAGCCTGCTCGGCTGGGTGCGGACGGTCCAGTCGGAATTGATCCAGGACCACCTGCACAACCTGGTGCACCAGAAGGCGGGCGCGGTCGATCTGGCCTTCTACGAGTCGGCGGAATATCACGATCGGCTCTATCAGGCGTCGAAGGAACTGGTCAGCCGCCCGCCCGCCCTTCTGGAGAGCTTGGGCAATTTGGTGCAGAACGGCATCGCGACGGTGACGCTGGGCGCGCTGCTCCTGCCCTATGGCCTCTGGCTGCCGGTGGCGCTGGCCGCCGTCACCTTGCCGGCCTTCTTGGCCGCCAACCGCAACAACCGCCGCTATCATCGGTGGTGGACGGGGACGACCACCCGCCGCCGGTGGCTCCAGTATTACGACACCCTGCTGACGGTCGATTCCATGGCCGCGGAAGTGCGGCTGTACGACCTGGGGCCGTACCTGACGGCGCTCTATCGCAAGCTGCGCGACCAGTTTCGGGGTGAGTATTTGCGGCTGCTGCGCGAGCAGAGTCTACTCCAGTTCTTCTCTGGGCTGGGGGCGCTGGCGGCGTCGGGCGGGGCTATGTTCTGGATGCTCTGGCGGGCCTCGCAGGGACTGGCTACCCTAGGCGACCTGGTGCTTTTCTACCAGACCTTGAGCCGCGGCCAAGCCACCCTGCAAGGGCTGGTGGGCAGCCTCAATCAGGTGCAGCGCCACACGCTCTATCTGCAAGACCTGTTTGACTTTCTGGCGCTGCAACCGGCGGTAGTGGACCCGGCGCAGCCGCAGCCTGCGCCTGCGCGGGTGGACGGGGCGATTCACTTCGACCACGTTACCTTCCGCTATCCGGGCAGCGACCATTATGTGTTTGAGGATTTCAGCTTGACGATTCCGGCCGGGAAGCTGGTGGCCATGGTCGGTTTCAACGGCGCGGGCAAGACGACCCTGGTCAAGCTCCTGTGCCGTCTGTATGATCCGGAGGTCGGCCGGATCTGTCTGGACGGGACCGACATCAAGCGGCTGCGGCTGGCGGACCTGCGCCGTCTCCTGAGCTGTATGTTCCAGTTTCCCGTCCCCTATGCGGCCACCGTGGCGGAGAACATCGCGTTTGGCGACGTGACGCGCCGCCACGATGCTGCCGCCATCCGGGCCGCGGCCGAGGCGGCCGGTGTGGATGCCTTTCTGGGCCAACTGCCGCACCAATATGATACCCTGTTGGGCAAGCTGTTTCCCGAAGGCGTGCAGTTGAGCGGCGGCGAGTGGCAGCGTTTGGCCCTGGCGCGGGCATTCTTCCGGCAAGGCCAACTGCTGATTCTGGACGAGCCGACCAGCCTGATGGATCTGTGGACCGAAGGCGTCTGGTTTGACCGTCTGCGCCGGCTGGCCCAGGGACGCACCACACTGCTGATCACGCATCGCTTTATGACGGCCATGCGCGCCGACTTGATCTTTGTGCTGGACCAGGGGCGCGTCGTGGAGGCGGGCACGCACGCGGAACTGATGGCGCGCCAGGGGATGTATGCGTCGGCCTGGCAGAGCCAATTCGCCAGCGAGCCGCCGGTCAAGACCGCGCCCGCAGTCCAGCTTCCAGCCGAAACTCTATCGTTCGCCTAGGTCGAGCCAATGTCATTCCAGCCGCGCCATACCCCCGTGATCGCTCCCGGTGACGAATTGCTGCTTGGTCTCTTGCGCGGCGGTGACCGTGCCTCCGATCTGGCGGACCTGCCGGCGGACGTGTGGAATGCCATGCTCGCCAGGGCGACCGAGTTGGCTGTTTCGCCGCTGGTGTATGCCGCCGTCCGGACGCAGACCGCGGCGCTGGGCGTGCCCGCGGCGGTCGGCCGGACGCTGCACGACCACTATGCGGAAAACGGCCTGCGCAATCTCGTCATCTACCACCGGGCGCGCACAGTTCTGCAACACCTCCGGGC
>CAYJQA010000116.1:9532-11330 GCA_964372065.1 uncultured Litorilinea sp. | reverse complement strand
ACCCTGGCCCAGTCCGACGCGCAACCCGCGCGGCCCGTCGCCCCCACCTTTACTCCCACCGCGGCGGCGGCCACGCCGGTCGCGGTGGCCCAGGCCCCCGGCGTCGAGCCGGCGCCGCCCGCTGCCGAACCGACCGGCCAGCCCGCCGCGCCGCCCGTCGCGCTGGTGGACGCCCAGGGGTTTGACATCGCCGAGCGCCGCGTCATGGACGTCTATGAGCGCGTCGCGCCCGCCGTCGTCAGCATCTCCACCCAAGTGCTGCGGCGCGACTTCTTCTTCGACGTTGTGCCCGAAGAAGGCGCCGGCTCCGGGTTTGTCTTTGACAGCGACGGGCATATCCTCACCAACTACCACGTCATTGCCGATGCCCAACGCATCGAAGTCTACTTTGGCGACGACGTGGTCTATCCCGCCACCGTCGTCGGCGTGGACCCACGCAACGACATCGCAGTCGTCAAGGTCGAAGCGGCCGCCGATCTCCTTGTCCCCGTGGAGTTGGGCGACTCGGCCAACCTGGTGGTGGGCCAACGCGCCATCGCCATCGGCAATCCCTTCGGCCAGTTTGGGCGCACCCTCACCACCGGGGTCATCAGCGCCTTGGGGCGCACGCTCGAAGGCCAAGACGGGCGCACCATCACCGGCGTCATCCAAACTGACGCGGCCATCAACCGCGGCAACTCCGGCGGTCCGCTGTTGGATAGCAGCGGCCGCGTCATCGGCATCAACTCGGCTATCTTCAGCCCCACCGGGGCCAGCGCGGGCGTCGGCTTTGCCATCCCGGTGGCGACGGTGCGCCGTCTGTTGCCCGATCTGCTCACGCTGGGGCGCTATCCGCACCCCTGGTTGGGCATCCGCTATGCCTATGCCATCACCCCCGGTCTGGCCGAAATCCTCAAGCTGCCGGTCAGCCAGGGCTTGCTCCTGGTGCAGCTCTACGACGGGTCGCCGCTGGCGGACGCGGCGCTGCGCGGCGCGCAAAGCGAAGCCATCTTGGGCAATCAGCGCGTCTATATCGGCGGGGATGTGATCACCGCCGTGGCCGGCGAGCCGATCCCCAACCTCAACCGGCTCGAAACGCTGCTGGAGGACAACTATCGCGTCGGCGACTCGGTGCAAGTCACCTATGTGCGCGACGGCCAGGAAACGACTATCACGGTAGAGTTAGCTGAAGAACCGAATTAGGACAAAACAACATCCGTTGTGAATGACCAACAGGCTAAGAATGCGTTGCCATGTTACAGCAACGCATGCCCGCGCGGCCCATGACCGGCGGCATCCGGTTGTACGCCGTATGCGCCGGTCATGGGGCGAACGCCAAGCGTGGCCCCTGGAAGCAGGCGGTTGGTGTGGGTGCGTAGGTTGTGGGGTGCGATGAGGGGGTGGTGTAAGAGGGCAGTGGCGTGCGGTGCGACCTACGGGCTAGACGCGCCTAATTGTTATGGGACGCTGCGCTTAGCCCTGCGACAAACCAGATACTGCCGTGGGCCGGCATCGCTGATGTGGCGGCGTGGCCGTAACGGTCCAGCCCCGCGCCAAACCACATGCTGCCGTGCGCGGGCGGGGCCAGGTGCACCGTCGCCGCCTGGTATTGCGCCAGCCCTGTACCAAACCAGATGCTGCCGTGGGTAGGCAGGGGCGCGGCCGGTACCTTGGCCCCATGCGAGGCCAGCGCCGGTGCGGCTGTCAGCGCCATCAACGCCACGACTGCCATCACGATCACCACCAAACTCAACCTGTGTTTCATACCTTCTCCCTCTGTGAGCAAACACGCAATTCCGTGCGCACAAAAAAAACCTGC
>CAYJQA010000116.1:1343-9522 GCA_964372065.1 uncultured Litorilinea sp. | reverse complement strand
CAGGTGTAAGCCGCCGCGCACAAGGCAAGGACCGAGGTTCGTTTTGTGCATGAAACGACTGACCGGGGCAGACTTCTGAGAGGGGGGCAGCGTATACGATTTGGCGCGGGCTGTCAACTCGCCAAAAAGCGTCAGCGCGCCAGGTTCGTCCGGCGCAAGCGAGGGGGGCCGCGTCCGGTTTAGGCCGCGCCGTCCGCCAGCAGGTTCACCGCATCGCGCAGCATGGCCGCGGCCGTGGGCAGCGGCTCGCGCTCCCAGATCTTGTGAAACATCAGCCCGTACAGGTCGGAGCGAATTTCGATGCCCATCTCCCAGCCGCCGCACGTCGCCAGGAAGTCATCGACGGGGAGCGCTTCGGGCTGCACCGTCAGTTGATAGCCGCCGGTTGGGCGCGCCGTGGCCGACGCCACCAGTTTGATCACCTCGCGCCGCGCCGCCGCGGCCCGCAGATCGTCCGGCGTCAAGTGGGTGATCCCCGTCACCGCCACATCCGCCAGCGTCACGCGCACGCCCAAGAAGCTGTTGGCGATAATCACCAGCTTGTTCGCCGTGTCCCAGCCCTCCACGTCCAGCGCCGGGTCGGTCTCGGCCAGCCCGCGGCGCTGCGCCTCGGCCAACGCTTCGGCATAGGCGCGACCGTCCGTCATCTCGCTCAATACAAAATTGCTGGTGCTGTTGAAGATCCCGCGCAGATGGCGCACATCGGCGGCCACCAGGTCGCGCTGCCCGATGTTGATCACCGGCAGCGCGCCGCAGACGGTGGCGCTGTAGGCCAGCTTGCCCCCATGCGCCGCGGCCAGGTCGTGCAGTTCGCCAAAGGCCAGCACCAACGGCGCTTTGTTCGCCAGCACCAGCGCCCGCCCGCGGCGCAGCGCCGCCCGCGCCACGCCCAGCCCCGGCTCGCCATGCTGTAAGTTCACCGGCGATGCCTCCAGCGCCAGGTCATAGGCCAGCGTCGCCGCCAGTTCGCCCGGCGTCACGCCCGGCTGGTGGCCGGGCAGATCGGCCACGCGTGTCCCCGCTTCCTTGGCTTGCCGCGTCGCCGCCGGGTCGAAGCCCGCCGGGTTCACCGCCACGCCGCTGCTGTCCGCGACGGCCACGATGCGGAACGCCAGCCCGTATTGATTCGCCAAGCGCCCCGCCTTCATCTCCAAAATCCGCAAGAAGTTGCGGTTGACATGGCCCAACCCCACCAGCAACGTGTCAATCGTGCGCATGGAGGTGACTCCTCAACAAAGAGCGCCCCGGCCTGTAGCCGAAGCGCCCGGAGAATCGAGGTTAGTTGCAATCAGCCTTAAGCTGCCCTGCCGCCCTACGCCTCGACGGCGGCGATGGCGTCGGCGGGCGTCGTCGTCCCCGCCATAACCTCCAGTAGCCCCGGCAGGTATTTGTCCATCACGACTACGTTGTCAAAGACCAGGGGGCGCAGCAGGTCGACAGTCAGCACGGTATTTTCAAGCTGCAAACTCGTCTTGCAGCGCACCTCGCCGTCGTGATAATCCATCTCGAAATTGCCGATCATCAGCCCCCAGTTGGCGCGCATCAAATACTCGGCCACCGCGGGCCGCGCTTCCTCCGGGACGCGCTGGGGCGCGACGGAGTAAAAGAGCATCTGCCCAAACTCCGACCGGCAGTTGGCATAGCACAGCCAGGCCCCGTTCTCGCCCTGGAACGCGGTCTGGAGGATGGTCCGGTCGCCCACTTGGCGATAGGGCCAGTCTTCCGCCTTCAGAAAGTCGGTTACTACGTGCAGCGGCACGAGGTCCGCCGTCGGTTCTTGCTCGCTCATGCTGTTTCCTAACGGACCTACATCTTGAAGAGGGCCTGGGTCTTTTCCTGGGCCTTCTTATAGCGCGCCAGCGGGCCTTCTTCGCCGGTGGGGTTGGGCAGGTAGATGTCAAAGGGCCGCAGCGCCGCGGTCTTGGCATAGTCGGCGGGGCGCATGGTGCGCAGGATCAAGGCGGCGTGTTGCGGGTCGCCGTCGATGAGTTTGAGCGCGTCCTCGGGCTTCGCCATAAACTGCATCCACATGGACAGCACTTCGGCGTTGTCCTTGCTATAGGCCCGGCTCGTGTACTTGCTGGTGACGTACTTGCCCTTATAGCGCCCCTCATTGCGGGTAAAGATGTTTTCGCCCTTGGCCGCACGTGTCCCGCCGCCCGCGGCCTTGTGGCGCTCGCTGAGCAGCATGTGAATGTCGGCCCAGTCGTCCATCGGGAGATACTCCTCGACGATGTGGCCGACTTCGTGGGCGATGGTGGGCATGTCCTCGTTATAGGCGATGTTGACCTCGCCGCGCGCCGCGCTAGCGCGCAAGCCAAAGGGGTTGGTGAAGGTCTGCGCCCCGCGCGTGGAGATGTGGAAGGTGGGCACCGGGACGCGCCCCAACATCTCCGGCTCCACAATCCGGCGCATCAACGCATCCACTTCGGCCAGGCGGCCAAAGATCTTGGTACTGCTCGCGTGTTTGTTGTCCAGGTACGTCGCCAACGGACCGACGATCTTCTTCTTGCGGACGTCCTTGACCCAATCGAACTTGTCACCCAGACTGCCGCCGCCGCGCCAACCGACCGCGTCATCCACCGGCGGCGCGCTGTCCGGCTCCAACAGCGCCTTGACCGCATCCATCTGCTTGATGGCCGCGGCCCAGCGCGGGATATCCCCCGGGGCCACCGTCACCTGCTCAAACTGGACGTTCTTGCGCTCCTCGATGAAGGTTTCGACCTGGGTCATGCCGGGGAGACCCTCGTACTTGCCTTCCGGGCGCAGCCCCTTGGCCGAGTATTTGGCGCGTTCCCTAGAATAGGCCGAGACGCGACTGCCAAACTCGTCGGCCAACCAGGCTTTCTGCGTATAGCGGTCGACGGTGCCCGGAATTTGCCCCTTGATCCACGACCCCAGCCCGCCGGACTTGGCTTGCGCCGGGTCAAAGGCCGTGAAGATCCGGTGTACGATTTCGGCCAGCGCCGTGACATCCTCCTTGGTGGGTGCAGGAATCTTGTACTTCTTGATGGATTGCTGGTTATCGGGGTTGTTGAGGACCGCCTCCAACACCTCGGCCATCAGACTCTCGTCGTCGATCATCCGCAGCGCATCTTCCCCCATCCGGTTGAAGGCTTCGTCGCCGACGACGATCTCGTCGTACTTCATCATATCCTTCATGCGGCGCTCGGCCATCTTGCCCACTTCGGGCAAGACCTGGCCTTTCTTGATGCCCTGCAAGCTGTCATAGTCAACCGTGTCTAGGCCGGCCTTCTTCTCCGCCTTCTTGGCCTGGCGGTCCTTGTACCACTGGGCCGGGGTACGCCACTTGCGCTGGATGCGCGGGGCCACTTTGCGCTGCACGCCGCCGCCCGTCTGCTGCACCACATGGGTCAGCTCGTGCGCCAGCAGACGCTGACCCTGTTTGGAGCCGGGCTGGAATTTGTTGTCCCCAAAATAGATGTGCGACCCATGCGTAAAGGCTTCGGCGTGGATGTCGCGGCTCATTTGGACTGCGTCCGGCCCGGTGTGCACGCGCACATTGCCAAAGTCCGCGCCCATGCGCGGCTCCAGGTGACGGCGCACGTCGCCGGGCAGCGGGTGCCCGCGCCCCATGCTGGTGTGCAGTTGCTTGGTGAAGTCGTGGTCGGCGGTAAAGCCGCCGTCGCGGCGGACCGCGCTGCGCTGGACCTCTTGGCCTTCTTCCTCGTCTTCCTCTTCCACCGGCTCGCTGGGCTTGCGGATGCCGTGGTGGCGCTGGACCGCGGGGGGCGTGGCCGAGATCGCGCCCGGCAGCGGGCTGAGCTGAACCTCTTGGCCTTCTTCTTCGTCTTCCTCTTCCACCGGCTCGCTGGGCTTGCGGATGCCATGATGGCGCTGGACCACGAGGGGCGCGGCCGAGAGCGCGCCCGGCAGCGGGCTGCGCTGAACCTCCTCGCCTTCTTCCGCGTGGGAATGCCCGTCAGGCTGCCGCCGGATCGGGCCCTCCGGCGCGGCTGTCGCGTCCTCTTCCTCCGAGTGACGTTGCACCGGCGGCGGTCCTTCCACCACCTGGCGCGCCACGCGGTCGGCTTCCTGCTCAAAGCGGTCGCCCACCGGCCCTACCGTCAGCTTGGTCTGCACCACCGGCCCGCCGCGTACCAGGTGGGTCACGGCGCGGTTGCCCACGTGCCGCTGGAGTTGTAGTACCGTTGCCGGCGTCAACCGGCTCGGCCGCGCCAATCCACCGGCCAGTGAAAGGCCGGTCTGCGGCAGGGCCTCCGGCGTGACCTCACTGGGCGACACGGCTCGTTGGCTCGAACGCTCGGTGACTGGACCGGCGAGTTTGGTTTCGGGCATACCTAACTCCATTTTGGGCAAAGCTACCGCAAGGGCGCGGGCGGTTTTGACGCCGGTTTGAGGTTGTTTTCTGCAGCGGCGAAGGCGGCGAAGGCGATGAAACGCGGCGTGTGGCTAAGGTATCATGTGTGGCGGCAACGTGCAACTGTCAAAATGCTGACATTTGGGCGTTGTACCAGAGTAAAGCCGTGCCGGCAGCCTAGCCGATGTGGGCGACCAACTCGCCCAGGTTCTCCAACACGAGGTCGGGGCGCGGCGACGCGGCCAACGCCTGCGCCCGCGTCGTTACGCCGCTCAGCACCAACGCGGTCGTCATCCCCGCCGCATGGCCCATCCGCATGTCCGTCTCCAGGCGGTCGCCCGCCATCAAGCAGGCGGATGCGGGCAGCCCCAGCCGGTCCAGCGCGGCTTGCAGGATCAGCGGCGACGGCTTGCCTGCGATGAGTTCAGGCGTGCGCCCCGTGATCTGGGCCAACGCGGCGATGGTCGCGCCGGCGTCCGGCACATCACCGCCGGGCATGGGACAGGTGTAGTCGCCGTTGGTGGCAAAGTAGCGGGCGCCCCGGCGCAGCGCCTGATAGACGGTATTGAGCTTGCGATAGTCCAGCGTGCGATCCAACGCCACGATCACGGCGTCGATGCCGTCCGGGTGGATCACGCCCAACGGGTCTTGGCCGGACAACTCGTCCTGCACGGTCAGCCCGTGGCTGCGCAGCTCCGCGCGGAAGTTGGCCTCGCCGATAATGTAATAGCGCAGTTCCGGCGCGGTCTGGGCCAAGTGGTGCGCCAGCACATAGGCCGACGTCAACACCTCGCCCTCGTCCGTGGGGATGCCCAGCCGGGTCAGCTTGGCGGCATAGGTGGCGCGGGCGTCCACCGGCTTGTTGCTCACAAAGAGCGTGCGCTTGCCCTGCTCGCGCAGACGGCGCACGGTCTCCGCCGCGCCGGGCAACAGCGCGTCGCCCAGGTACACGGTCCCGTCCAGGTCAAAGATGAAGCCTTGCAAAGCATACAATGTGGCGCTCATGGGCAGTCATTCCAGGCAAAAAGTCGATAGTATTCCGCCAGTATACTCGACCGCCGGAAGTGGACCAAGCCGGTCGGACGGCGGTGGGCAGACCACGCGTTCCGGTTGACAAGCCGGGGCAGGCCGTGTACCCTACAAGTACAGTGTGCCGCAAGTACACCGTGTCACGCCACCTCACTATCACCTGCCCTCCACCACGTTTGTCGAAGATCGCGGCGGCTACTCTTTAGCGCCCGCGAGAGTTTTTCTACCCACTTGATAGTGCCCGCATGGAGGATTGACCATGTACGTCGACGAAGAGGTACGCCAGGCCATCGAATTCGAGACCGATGTCCAAACCCCGATCTTGAGCGTCTATCTCAACGTGGACCCTGGCCGGCGCACAGCCGACAAATACAAGTTGGCCCTGCGTAATCTGTTGAACAAGGCCGCCGGGGCGAACGCCGACGACATCAAACGCATGCAAAACTACCTGGAGATGGGCTACAACCGGCAGGGCCGCAGCCTGGTCATGTTTAGCTGCGCCGCGCACGACTTCTGGTGGGCCAAGAACTACATGGTCCCCGTGGAAGACGCCGCCTTTGTCGGACGGCGGCCCTATGTGCGCCAACTGGCTCAACTGATGGACACCTATGAACGCTATGGCGTGGTCCATGTGGATTCCCAGGGCGCACGCCTCTATGTTTTCAATATGGGCGTGCTGGAGGCCGCCGAAGGCTATCTTGGCGAGGAAGTGAAGGTTCACAAGGCCGGCGGGTGGGCGGCGTCCCGTTACCAGCGCCACGAGGTCGGCGTTGCCCAAGCCAACCTGCAAGACGCCGCCGAGATTGCCGAAGACTTCTATCGCAGCGCCGCCACCCGGCGTTTGCTGCTGGCCGGCACCGACAAGAACGTGGCGCGCTTTCAAGAACTGCTGAGCCACCGGCTGCGCGCCATGGTCATGGGCAGTTTTCCCACCGGGACCAACGCCACGCCCGCCGAACTGAGCGAAAAGGCGCTCAAGCTGGTGCAGAAGGCCGCCGCCGAAAAGGCGATTGCCACCGCCGCCGAAATTGTCGACGCTGTGCATAAGCAGGGCAGCGCCGTGGCCGGGCTGGCCGCGACGCTCACCGCCGTGCAAGAAGGCCGCGCCGCCCATGTGGTTGTCCTCGCCGGTTTTGCCCGGCCCGCCTATCGCTTTGTGGACACCGGCTATATCCTGCTCGATCTGGGTGACGACAAGGAACTGGGCAGCGGGCGCGTCCAAGCTTTGCCCGACGCCGTGGAAAGCGTCCTGCGCCGCGCCATGGCTCAGGGCATCGGCGTCACTATCATAGACGAGCACGCCGGCCTGGCCCAGCTTGGTAATATCGCCGCCCTCACCCGATACTAGGGTGTGACGCCGGCTTGACGGCCATCGAGCCGTTGACGCCGGATGTGCGCTACGATGAATGTCAAGAAAATAATCAAGGAATTGTAGCGGCGGTTTCCATACCGCCGGGGACGCTGTGACCCCGGCGGTGCGCGCCCAGGGGCGGGTGCCCCCCCGGCGCGGGCACCGCCCCGAAGCTTACCGGGTTGTTTTGTTGACGTGGATGAAACTGCCCGCCGGTGCTGACAGTAGGCGAAGAACCGCAGACATAGAAGGAGCCGGGGGCAGCCCCGCCGAGATCGCATGGACGACGCACGCGTCGATGCCGGGCCAACGCCGCCCGCCGACTTTGACCCCGCCACCCGCATGCAGTTGCTCCAAGCGGGCTGCAATGAACTGGCGATCCCGCTGACCGCGGCCCAGACCGCCCAGTTCGAAGCCTACTATCACGAGCTGGTGACCTGGAACAATAAGTACAACCTCACCGCCATCACCGGCTATGAAGAGGTGCAGACCAAGCACTACCTCGATTGTCTGGCGGCGCTGCCGCTCATCGCCGAGGAGTTGGCCGCGCCGCTGCCGCCCACCACGGCCCTGCACTTGCTGGATGTAGGCTCGGGCGCAGGCTTCCCCGGCGTCCCCCTCAAACTGGCTGCGCCACGGCTCAAGCTCACCCTCATGGACGGGACGGGCAAGAAAGTACAGTTCCTGCAGGAAGTGGTCGCCAAGCTTGATCTAGCCAACACGCGCGTTGTGCAGGGTCGCGCCGAAGAGATGGGCCGCGACCCCAGTTTTCGCGGCCAATTCGACCTGGTGACCGCACGCGCCGTCGCCCCGCTCAACACCCTGGTGGAATACCTGCTGCCCTTTGTCCGGCGCGGCGGGCTGGCGGTCATCTACAAAGGCGCGGGCGCGCCCCAGGAGTTCGTCGACGCGCGCAAGGCCATCGACCTGCTCGGCGGCGAAACCGTGCGCCTGGCCCCCGTGCGTGTGCCGGGGCTGGGCGAGCAGCGCTTCATCTTGCTCATCAAGAAGGCCAAGGCCACTTCCGACCGCTATCCGCGCGGCCAGGGGCTGCCCAGAAAAAAGCCGCTATCGTGAGACAGCGGCCGGTTAGGTCCGGTTGGCCGCCGCCCACAGCGCCACACTCGCCCGATTCCCAGGCATGAGCTGTACCATGTTCACACATGTTGATCGATGAGGATCGGGTTTCCGTCAGGGTCCACAACGACGAAACTGGCTGGCCCTGTGGTTGACTTGTCCGCCTCTTGCACCAACTCCACCCCTTGCGCTCGCTTGGTCGTATTGGCGGCGTCACCATCAAGCCGTGGCTCAACATAATCATTATCAGCGTCGTCTGAACCCTGTCGCTCAATTACAATCGTAGTCCTAGTGCTCCCAGCCCCGACGATAGGCCAGGTAGTGGTCGATGATGGCAACCGCCTCGTTCAGGCTGGACGTTTGGGTCAACGTGCGGCGCA
>CAYJQA010000116.1:0-1333 GCA_964372065.1 uncultured Litorilinea sp. | reverse complement strand
CCAAGATGCTGGCGCATGGGCAGAAAGTAATAGCGATCCAGATGCCCGAAACTCGCCTCATACATACGGGCATGGTCGAGGGCAATGTGCAGGATGTCGTATTTGTCCTCAGCCTGGTCCTGTAACGCGGTGGGGTCGCGCGCAATGGGCTCCCGCGGCGTTGGGCTATCCGCAGGCCGGAACACATAGGGGTTGCCATAGCTGGCGCGGCCGATCAGCGCCCCGTCGACACCGTATCCGTCGATCCGCTGATACGCATCCGCCAGCGAGCGCAGATCGCCGTTGCCCAGGATCACCGTCCCGGACCCGCGGGCCAGTTCCGCCGCACAGCCGATCGCATCCCAATCCGCTTCGCCGGAATAACCCTGCACCAGCGTGCGCCCGTGGATCGTGATCGCGGCCGGTCGGCTTCCCACTAGCTGCGGTATCCACTCCTGCACCTGGGGAGTGGCATAGCCGATCCGCGTCTTGACGCTGACCGGGACCGGACGGCGCTGCTGAAATGCAGCCGGCAGCCGTCGGTGGCGCGCCTCGACCTGGGCGGCGAGCGCGGCCGGCACATCCACACAATCGCGTACCGTCGCCCCGTTCAGCCACTCCTGCATCCCGCGTTGGGTGGCGCGCACGATCGCCTGGGCCAGGGCGGGCGTCCGGATCAGACCCGCGCCCGAACCACTGTGTGCAATTGTCTTGCTGGGGCAGCCCATGTTGATGTCGATGCCGTCGAACCCCAACTGGCAGAGCAGGATCGCCGTCTGATGGAAATGCCGGGGAGTGCGACCGTAGATCTGGGCGATGATGGGGCGCTGGCTTTCATCATAGAGAAAGTCTTTGAGCAGCGCGCTTGCCCCCGCGCAGATTCCGTCCACGCTGGTGAATTCGGTGTAGAGCAGCATGGGGTTGCCATACTTCTTCTGGATATGGCGAAAGGCATGGTCGGTCACCCCGTTCATGGGTGAAAGCCCAATGATGGGGCGCGGCAATGTCTCCCACAAGGTGAGCGGTTGCGTCATATTCATCGCTGGGGAATCAGCCGGATCACCCAACCACGCGCCACTGCGTCTTTCCATGAGCTTCTGTATCGCGGATTTCTCCAGCACATATTTCTCCAAGCATCAGCCCACTGTAGCTTCGCCGATTATACCATCCACCGGCACGCATGGGTTGCGATGGCTTTGTCCACTTCCTTGAAGTGTACGAAATACTCGGCGATCAGGAAATTCGGCACCCCGGCTGTAGCGTGAAGCTCAGAAATGGGCATCCAAACGGGAGAAGGCCCCCTTTGATGCGTGATGTGAATAAAAAGGGAGGTGTCGAGGTGTGCTAAGGTAGA
>CAYJQA010000115.1:0-11340 GCA_964372065.1 uncultured Litorilinea sp. | reverse complement strand
GTGAGCAACAACGGCAACATGGGGATTCCTATTTCGTTCTTCGCCTTTGGTCAGGCCGGCATGGTCCTGGGCAGGCTCTATTATGTGGTCAGTTCGTTTCTGAACATCACGGTGGGCGTGGTGGTGGCGTCGGCCGGGGAGACGCCGCTGCGGTCGGCGCTGTGGAAGGCGGTCCAGGTCCCGGTGCTCTATGCCGCACTGGCGGGCTTTCTCTTGAACCAGACGGGCATCGAGCTGCCGACGCCGGTATTTCGAGCCGTAGATCTGCTGGCGAACGCCGCGATTCCCGGCATGTTGACGCTGTTGGGGATTCAACTGCAATCTGCGCCTTTGTTCGAGGGGCAGACGGTAGTATGGCGCAGCGCGTTCGTGCGGCTGGTGGCGTCGCCGTTGCTGACGGCGCTGCTGTGCCTACTGCTGGGCGTGGCAGGTGTCGAGCGGAGCGTGCTGATTCTTCAATCGGCGATGCCCACGGCGGTGATGACCACGGTGTTGGCGACCGAGTTCGACACGGCTCCCAAGCTGGTGGCGACGGTGGTGTTCTTTACGACCGCGGCGAGCATGGCGACATTGTCGCTGGTGCTGTGGTTCCTGCTCTAGGGGCTCCCGGCGTGGCGCGGACACTGCCGGCGAATGGAGGAGGTTGGGATGGCTGAGGCAGACCTGGGGCCGGAGTTTTGGCAGGCGCTTAACGAGAGCGCCCGGCTCTTGAGCCAGAATCGCCCCGGCGAGGCGTTGGAAAAGCTGCTGCCGCTGTATACACAAGCGCCGGAGCACCCCGACGTGCTGATCAATCTGAGCGGCGCGTATGTCTTGCAGCGCAAATGGAATCAGGCGGTGAAGGTGCTGGACGCGGCGGTTAAGCTGCACCCCTACAATGCCATGCTGTGGATGAACCTGGGCGCGGCGCACCTGGGCCGGCTGGAGACGGCCGGACCCCGCCAACAAGATAAGGCGATCATGGCCTATCAACGGGCGCTGCAGGCCAACCCGGAAGCGCCCAATGTCCACTATCATCTGGGGCTGATTTACAAGGAACGCGGCGAACTGAGCCGGGCGTCGGCCTTCTTTCAGCGGGCGCTCGAAGTGAACCCGGCGGACGATGATGCCCGTTACTGGTTGGACCGTCTGACGTCTCTGCTATTGGAAGAGACGCAGGCCACCCGCCGCGGCCAAGCGGCGAACACGCCGGACGCGGACGACGCGAGCGGCGGCTTGACAGACGATGAGGACGACGGAGGGGCGGCATGAGTTCGGAAGCGTCGGGCATGGCGGGACGGGATTCGCTGGACGCGGGGATCGCGACGCTGCCGCGCCCGGAGGACGCCCGCGGACCGGCGCGCTGGCGGGAGAATCCGGAACGGTTGGCGTGGGCGGTGCTGCTGGCGAGTTTCATCGTCTTTGCGGTGTTGGCCGTGACTGTGCCGCTGGGAATTCGCTATGGCTTGCGCTATGCCACGGTGAGCCAGGAGGCGCGGCTGGAGCCGACGCTGGGCACGCTGCTGCTCTATCCTTCCACCACCGCCGAGCCGGTGGCCGTGACTGCGGTCAAGGACGGCATTGTGGAGGGGGAACGGATCGTCGCCGGCGAAGACTCTACGCAGGGCGCGTTGGTCTTTTTGGGCAGCGACGGCCCGGACGTGGTGTTGGGCAGCGTGCAATTGTACGCGGGAACCACGCTGGACGTGCTGCGCATCCGCCGCCCGCTCTTTGCCGGCAGCCCGGAGCCATATCAGGTCCGGCTGCGTCTGGACCAGGGGCAAGCGCGCATCTTCTCCAATTCCGCCGACGGCCGGCCGCTGCATGTCGAGTTGGAGACGCCCCACGGGGTGATTTCGTTGGACGCGGGCAGCTATCAGGTGTCGGTGAACAGCGAGCAGACGGACGTGACGGTGCGTTCGGGGCACGCGGCCTTGCACCACCGCACCGAAGGCGAGATGACCCTGGAATCGGGGCTGCGCGCCTGGATGACCGCGGACGTGTTTACGCGCGAGCCGGTGTCGGCGGAGCAGAGCTTGCTGCGCAACGGCAACTTTGCCGAGCCTATGTTGGACACCTGGCAGAGCTATGTCGTCGCCGATAACGTGACGCCCGGCAGCGTGCGGATCGTCGAGCGGGAAGGGCGGTGGGTGGCCCAATTCATCCGCGATGGCGAGGACAACGTCCCCACCGAGGTCGGCATCACGCAGGCGGTCGAGCGGGACGTCAACGTCTATGACACGCTGACGCTCCAGTTGGATGTGAAGCTGCTGCACCAAAGCTTGTCGGGCGCGGGCTATCTTAGCTCCGAATATCCGTTGCGCGTCGAGATCACCTACACGGACATCTACGGCAAGGTGTTGACCTGGGGGCATGGCTTCTATTATCGCGACCCGGAGAACGAAAACTGGAAGATCGTCAACGGGCAGAAGATCGCCCCGTATATTTGGTACACCTATCGCTCGCCGAACCTCTTTGACTTGTTGGCAGACACGCGACCGGCGCGCATCAACAGTGTGCGCATCTATGCCAGCGGGTGGAACTATCAGAGCATGGTGAGCGAAGTCTACTTGGCAGCCCAGTAAGCAGGCCGCGCGATGTTGTCGGCGGGCGCGGGGTCGCCCAGGGCGCGGCTGCGATGGGGGGCGGTGGCCGCGGCCGCGCTGGTCTATCTCCTCTTGGCGGGCGCGCAATTGGGGCTGCCCGGTCTCCACTATGACGAGGCCAAAGAAGCCGGGGTCAATGCGGTCGAGTTGCTGACGGGCGCGCCGGTCACGGCGTTTCGCGATGCGGCGCTGACTGTGGGGGCGTGGCGTTTCCCCTTGATGGTACAAGACTATATCGGCAGCCTGTATGTGTATCTGACGCTGCCGTTCTTGGCGCTCACCGGCATCGGCGTGCCGAATTTGCGCGCGCCCGCGGTGTTGGTGGGGCTGGCGACTCTGCTGCTGGTCGTCGCCACGGTCCACGCCTGGACGCGTCGCGCGGAGGACGCCGGGCCGAGCGGGGCTGCGCTGCTGGCGGCGTGGCTGCTGGCCGCCTCGCCCAGCTTTGTGGTCTGGAACCGGCAGGGCATCTTCGTCACGAATCTGATGCAGCCCTTTTGATGGCTGGCGGTGTGGCAGGGCATGGTCTGGCTGGCGCGGCCAGGGGACGCCGGGCGGCGCAACCTCGTGGCGGCGGCATTGGCCGCGGGGCTGGCGCTCTATGCCAAGCTGCTGGCCGTGTGGGTGGTGGGGCCGCTGGCCGTGCTGATGGCCTGGGGCTGGCTGCGCCAACGGCGGCGCGGCCAAGCGCCGCGGCTGGACGCGGGGACGCTGGCGCTGGCCGCGGCCGCGTTTCTGACGCCGCTGCTCCCGCTGATCGCGTTCAATGTGCAGACGGGCGGGACGCTGGCCGCGCTGCTGCCCAACGCGGCGACCAGCTACTATGGCGTCGAGAACGCGGCGGTGTGGGCCAATGCATGGGTGCGGCTGCGACAGGCCGGCCAAAGCTTGGCCGGGGATCACTTTTGGTATTTGGGCGGGCTGTTCGGCAACCCGGTCGCGCCGTGGGCGGCGGCGCTAGGCGTCGTGGCGGGGCTGGCCGCGGGCTGGCGCAAGCTGGCCGCGCCGCTGGCGCTGGCGGCGCTGGCCTTCGCCGCGAGTCTGGTGACGATCAGCGACCTGTTTATTACCCACTATGCGCTGCTGCACCCGCTGTTGGCGGCGACGGCCGCGGTGGGCTGGGCGACCTGGGGCGCGGGCGCAGTGTGGCGGCGGCGGCTGGTGGTGGGGCTGGCGACGGTGTGGGTGCTGCTCGATCTGAGCGCGTCGCTGCGCACCCATCAGGCGTTGAGTGTGAGCGGCGGGCTGACCGACCACAGCGATGCGAGCTATCACCTGGCCTATTATCTGCGCTATCACGGGCTGGGCGCGCCGGTTGCCCTGGATTGGGGCATGGACGCGACCGTGCGCTTCTTGAGCGAAGGCACGGTGCGCCCCATTGAGATTTTCGGCTATGCCTCGCCCGCGGAGCCGGACGACGGCTTTGTGGCGCGGCTGGGGCCGTTTCTGGAGAACCCGGACAACGTGTATCTGCTCCATGCGCCGGGGCAGACGGTATTCCACGGGCGGCGCGAGGCGCTGTTGGAGTTGGCTCAGAGCCGTGGACTGGCGTTGGCGCGCGAGGCGGCGTTTGCCCAGCGCGATGGGACGCCGCTCTTTGAGTTGTGGCGCGTGCGGCCGATACTTGACATAGTGCGTTGACGCCGCGCGCAAGCTCTGCTACAATGCGTGCATGATTCGGGGCTGAAGATGCCCTTGCCAGTCTGGAGCACATAGGGCCGTGCAGTTGATCGAACGTGAGTATTACGCGACGCAGCCGCTAAAGACGGAACGGACGGCAGTCGCCGTTCCTCCGCCCGCGGCGGCGATGGAGCGCGCCCCGCGCAGCGTCTTGAGCGCGCTGGCGCGTTTGAGCCGCGTGGAGGCCAGCTTGGCGCTGCTGATGCCGGCGGCGGTGGCGGCGCTGCTGGCGTGGTGGCAGACGGGGCATCTGGACGCGCCGGCGCTGGCGCTGACGTTGGGTGGGTTACTGGTTACGGCGTGGGGACTGGCGGCGTGGGCGGATTATGCCGATTATCAGGTCAGCCAACGTCCGGGCCTGCGCGCCGCGGCCGATTTCGGGGCGGGCGCGTACACGTTGATGGGGCGCGGCGTCTTGGCCCCCTCGACAGTGCGGGATACGGGGCTGATCCAACTTGCCATCGGCGCGCTGTGCAGCCTCTGGTTGACGGTGCTGGCGGGCTGGCCGCCGCTGTTCTTTAGCGGTCTGAGTTTTCTGCTGGCGGTGGTCGCCATCTGGGGACCGGTGCGCTTTGGCTTCCGCGGCTGGGGGCTGGGCGAACTGGGCATGTGGCTGGCGCTGGGGGTGCTGCCCGCGCTCACCAGCTATTATGTGCAGGCCAAGACCGTCGGCTGGCTGCCGCTGTGGGCCGGCGGCGCATTTGGGCTGCTGGCCGCGCTGATGTACCTGAACTATAACGCGGTCCACTATCGCCGCGATTGGCTGATCCACAAGCGGACGCTCACGGTCAATCTGGGGCTGACACGGGCGCTGGATGTGAGCGCGCTGCTGACGGTGGCGGCGCACGTGGCGATCCTATTGATGGTGGTAGTCATGGACCTGCCGCTGCCGGCGCTGATGGGGCTGGGCGCGTTGCCGGTGGCGTTGGGCGCATATGCCCGCATGGACCTCTTTCGTCCGGCGCCCGAACAGTGTCGCCGCATCTATTGGACCGGGCTGCACGCGACGGCGCTGGGGGGGCTGCTCTTTGGCCTGGCGCTCGTCCTGGATCGGATGACCTAGCCGCCGCGCGGCCGGCGTCCGATCGGTTGGCCGGCGGCGCGAGGAATTGACCTGATTGGTTCGGTTGGGCATTGACCTTGCTTGGGAGAGTGCACCTTGCCGCGACCGACGCCCTGGCAGAAGTTCCTGCGCTCCTCTCCACCAACGCTGGGCATCACCCGCTTAACTCGCAAAGAGTTTTATGACTTGGCGCAAGAGTGTCGCGACTATGCGCTGGAGTTGGCGCGCCATGAACAGACGCGGGTGAGTCTCAAACACTGCCATACGTTCAACGTCTGGTTGGTCAAGGTCAAGCAGTACGACCTGCTGGCGCGGCCGTTGGCGGGCATGGGCGCGGCGCGGCCGATCGCCCGCTGGCAGATCATGACGCTGGCGCTGATCGTCGGTCTGATCGTCATGCTGGCGCTGGCGGGCAGGGTGGAGCGCAGTCTGCTCATGGCAATCTCCTCCAGCGTCTTCTTTGCGCTGATCATCCTCTACTTTATCCCCGAACGGCTGTATGGGACCACCATCGAGCTGCTGGAAGCGAAAGTCCTGCGGGTGGTGGACACCCTGGACCAACTGCTGACCGGCCAGGAATTGGGGTTTACCGAAGCGGCATTCTTCCGGGTGAAAGAGAATCTGGAGGCGGCGCGGCGCGAACTGCGCGAACAGATCGACCTGGCGCACCGCAGTTGGGGGTCGAGCGGCTGACCGCAACACCCGCGGCTAGAGGCGGGCGAAGATGTCGCGATAGGCTTGGGAGGTCGCCATGAGCTCGTCGTGCGTGCCCACGGCGCTGACCTGGCCGCGGCGGAGGACCACGATCTTGTCGGCCCAGCGGATCTGCGAGAGACGATGGGTAATCAGGATGGTGGTGCGGCCGCGCGTGGCGGCTTCGATGGCGCGCTGAATCTGGTCTTCGGTGGCGCTGTCGATGGCGCTGGTGGAGTCGTCCAGGATGAGGATGGCGGGGTCGGTGAGGAAGGCGCGGGCCAGGGCGATGCGTTGGCGCTGGCCGCCGGAGAGGGTGACGCCGCGCTCGCCGACGCGGGTGGCGTAGCCCTCCGGGAAGCTGAGGATGAAATCGTGGGCCTGGGCCGCACGGGCGGCGGCCTCAATCTCCGCCTGGGTGGCGTCCGGTTTGCCGAAGGCGATATTCTCGGCAATGCTCCGGCTGTAAAGGAAGATGTCCTGCTCGATGATGGAGATTTGGCGGCGGAGCGCCTCCAGGGCCCAGGCGCGCCCGTCGACGCCGGCGACCAAGACGCGGCCGCTTTGCGCGTCGTAGATGCGATTGATGAGCTTGGCGACGGTGCTCTTGCCCGCGCCCGTCTGCCCCACCAGGGCGAGGGTCTGCCCGGCGGCCAGGGCGAAGCTCACGCCGGCCAGGGCGGGCCGGGCGGCGGCCTCAGCGTCGTCCGCCAGCAGATAGCGGAACGTCACATGGTCGAAGCGGATGTCGCCCAGCATGGGTTCGGCATGTCCGCCCCGGTTTTCGTCGAGCGCCGTCTCGGCGTTGATCAGCTCCAGGATGCGGCGCGCGCCGGCGATGCCGGACGAAACCTGGGAGTAGGCAAACAGCGAGACGTTGGTCGGGAAGACAAACAGTCCCAACAGCCCCACATAGGCCACGATGCTGCCCACGCTGATGGCGTGGCGCTGGTAGAGCGCCAGTGCATGCCACAGGCCAAAGCCCAATGCCAGACCCACCAATAGCAGCGGCAAGAAGCGCGCCTCGATGCGCCCCTGGTTGACCAGCGCATGGCGCACGGCCCCGGCGGCGTCCAGGAAGCGGGCGCGCTCGGCCTCCTCTTGGGCCGCGCCCTTGATGGTTTCGATGCCTTCCACGGCGGCGGTCAGTTGGGCGTTCATCACGCCAAAGCGGGCGCGTACGGCTTCGGTTGCGGGGCGCAGGTCGCGCAGATAGTAGACCATCGCCACCAGATAGGCAACGGCGAAGCCGATGGGGGTGGCGATGAGCGCAGGGTGGATGCGCGGTGCGGCGATGATGGGAACGATCAGGAAGTTGGCCGAGCCGACCACCAGGTTTAGCCCAGGGGCAATCATGAGCGCCAACTCGCGCACGTCGTTGGCGGCGCGTGCCATGATTTCGCCGGTGGAACGCAGATCGTGAAAGCCCATGTTCTTGCCCAGGAGCGCGGCGTATAGCTCGCGGCGGGCGTCGCGCTCAAGCCGTTGGCCCAATACCTCACTACCGTAGTTGCGGAACAACTGGGCGGCGAAGCGCAGCGCCTGCGTGCCGACCAGGGCGGCGGTCATCCAGAGGAGGGCGGTGAGGTCGGGCGCGCGGCCGGTGAGGTTGTCGAAGGCGAAGCCGGTGTAGAAGGGAATGGCCGCGGCCAGCGCCGCGTTACCCAGCGCGCCGAGCAGGATAACGCCGATGAGCAGCTTGCTCCGCCGCAGGTGCGAGGCGATCCAGCGCCACGGGCTGCGCGGGTCGGTGCGGAACGGTAGATTGACGGCAAACTCGCTAAACGACACGGTGCACCCTCGCCCAATAGTGCCGGGACCGCAATGGAGACAGCTTAGTGCGCGGCGGCGCGATCGGCAAATTATGCGGGGCTAGGCGCGGCGTACTGCTTGGGCTTGGGCGAGAGCGCCGGCGACCAGGGCCGCGGGAGGAGGGACGGCGGCGGCGACGCGCCGGAGCCAGATGAGGAACTCCACATTGCCCGCTGGGCCGAGCAAGGGCGAGGCGATCAGCCCGGCGACGGTCAGCCCCAGCGTGGCGGCCAGGGCGATGGTCTCTTCCAGGACGCGGCGGTGGACGTGGGCGTCGCGCACGACGCCGCCTTTGCCCACGTCGTCTTGGCCCGCCTCGAATTGGGGCTTGATCAGGGCGATGATGTGGGCGTCGGCGGTGAGCAGGCGCAACGTGGCGGGGAGCACCAACGCCAGGCTGATGAAGCTGGCGTCGATGACCGCCAGCGCCGCCTGCGCGGCGTCGGGCAGGCGCTCCAGATGGCGGATGTTGGTGCGCTCCAGCGGGACGACGTGCGGGTCGTTGCGGAGCTTCCAGGCGAGTTGGCCGTAGCCCACGTCTACGGCAAAGACTTGGGCCACGCCGTGCTGGAGCAGGCAGTCGGTGAAACCGCCGGTGCTGGCCCCCACATCCACGGCGACGACCCCTTGCACCGGCGCGGCGAAGGCGGCCAGCCCCGCGGCCAGCTTTTGGCCGCCGCGGCTGACATAGGGCAGGGGGCGGCGCACGCGCAGCGCGGCGTCGGCGCGGACGGTGCGGCCCGGCTTGTCCACGACCTGGTCGTCCACCAGCACTTCGCCGGCCATGATGAGCCGGCGCGCCTGCTCGCGGGTTTCGGCCAGCGCGCGTTCGACCAGCAGGAGGTCGAGGCGCTGTTTGGCGTTAGGCTTGGGCGTGGCGGTCATGGCGTCGCGATCCTGGTCGCGGAGTAGCTTGACCCAGGGCAGGGCATCCGGTATGATGCCCGCATGGTATCCAAATCTGCCGTATCGCCAAATCTGACGAGCCAAGCGCGCGGGCTGCTGCGCTCCATGCGGATCAGCCAGTGGTCAAAAAACGTCATTGTGTATGCCGGGCTGGTCTTTGACGGCAAGCTGTTGCAGCCGGAGCTTTTCTGGCGGACGACTTTGATCGCGCTCTGTTTCTGCCTGGTGTCCAGTTCGGTCTACCTGATGAACGATCTGGTGGACATCGAGAAGGATCGGCAGCATCCGCGCAAACGGCTGCGCCCGCTGCCCAACGGGCAACTTAGCCCCCGGCTGGCGGCGACGGCGGCGTTTATTCTGGCGGCGTTGGGGCTGGCGGGCGCGGTCTGGATCAACCCGTGGGCCGGGGTGGTGACGGCGCTGTATCTGGTCCAGAACGCGGCCTACAGCTTCTATCTCAAGAACCTGGTGATCATCGACGTGCTGGTGTTGTCGCTGGGCTTTCTGCTGCGGGTCGAGGCGGGCGTGCTGGTGGTGGACGTGGCCAACTTCAGTCCGTGGCTCTATGTGTGCGTGACGCTGCTCTCGCTCTTCTTGGGCTTTGGCAAGCGCCGTCACGAGATCGCGCTGCTGGCCGGGGACGCCGGCAATCACCGCGCCAGTCTGGACGATTACAACGTGGCGCTGCTCGACCAGTTGATCGGGATGGTGACGACGAGCACGTTGGTGGCCTACACCTTCTACACCTTTGAGGCGCAGACGGCGCTCGCCAGCGGACGGATGCTGTTGACCGTCCCGTGCGTGTTTTACTTCATCGCCCGCTATCTCTATTTGATCCACGTCCGCAAGCTGGGCGGCGCGCCGGACGAGCTGTTGCTCCAGGACCGTCCGCTGTTGATCAACAGCGTGCTATGGGCGGCGCTGGTGGTGATCCTCATCTACTTGCCCGTGTAGGCCACAGACAAGCAAGGTGGCAGTCACTTCGCAAAGTGACTGCCACCTTTTTGGCTTGGGCGAGACTATTCTTCTTGGACGAAAGCGGCCCAGCGGCCTTCCATGCCGTCTTCGGTGACGCCATAGAAGATGCGCACGTTGCCGTTCTCGCGCAGGGCCAGGTCATAGCGGAGCGCACCAGCGCGCTTTTCCACACGCACCAGCGCGGTATCCCCCTTCCACGTCACCGCTTGCGCGTTGACCTGGTGGTCTTCGTGCTGTTGGATGGCGTAGCTCCACAGTTTGCGCGCGCCTTTGCGCGTGACGTTGTGGATGACGTGGCCGTTGCGCAGGTCGCGAATGCTGTGATAGAGGTTGTTGTTGCGCTCTTCGCTGTTGACGATCTCGACGCCGATCTGCGGTAGATAGAAGGCATCCTCCGCGCCTGTCGCGGTGAGCGGGGCGGGTGCGATGTCTTCGCCGTCATCGGGGGCGTCGGGGGCGTGTACATCGTCCGGGGCTTCCGACCGGAGATAGGCGGTGCGGGTGCTTGGCGATGGCTGCCGGTCGTCGCGTTGACTCCGATAGCGGTCGCGGCTGCGACCACTGCGCTCACCGTTGCGCGGGGCGGATGCGCTGACGCGGACCGGGCGCGCGGCCGGTTCCACCGTCTCGCGCACCAGCGCGACCAGTTCGTCACGCACGGCCAGCGTGGTGTCGCTCTCGTCGCGCACGTAGTACTTGTAATCGTCCAAACAATAGGGCCGGTCCGGGCCTTTGGGGACCTGGATGCGGATGACCTTGACCCCTTCGCTTTCGATGATGTCACTCTTGACATCCAACGTGGGGGTCAGCCGTTCGTCCAGCGCGGCGAGGATTTCCTTTTGCACTTCGCTCGGTTCGGGCAACCCCTGCGGCTTGGTCTTGCGCGGGCTGGCCCCGATGTAGACGACGCCGCCCGCGGTGTTGGCAAAGGCGCAGATGTCGTTGACGATGGCCGTCAATTTGCCGCCGCGCTGGTTGGCCGATTCGTGGAAGCTCTGGACGAGGCTGGGGCCTTCTTCGCGCGCCGCGGCCAGCGAGTCGAACGGCTGGTCCTTGGGATAGAAGGGCCGCGTGCGGTCGAACTGCTTGGAGCGCAACACGGCGACGATGGCCTCGAAGGTGGCATCGTCCAGCAAGAATTCGCTGGCGCGGTCGCCGATGCCCAATCGCTTGGGGTTTTTGGCGTCCATCACCAGCCGGTGGGCGTCGCTGCCGTGGAAGCAGTGCATTCGCCGTGCGTATTCAACCTTGCTGCCGTTGAAAAAGCGCGCGGTCGAACGCGGGCCACGTTCGAGGTCGGTGACTTCGAGCGCGTCTAGATTGGGGTCTTGGGTATACGCAATCTTGGTTTGGCCGCCAAACGGGAAATTGCGCATGGCAACGCCATGCGTGCTATTGGCGTGGGCCGCAATGACCAGACCGCCGGCCTCGTGGATGACTCGATATGCGGTGAGAACATCGGTCGCCGAGCCTGTCTCGGTGGAACCTGCATCCAACTTATCGGCGGGCACATTCAAGCTGAGCAAAACATGTTCCAAACGCCGAACCGATGTGTCCGGCGGGAAAACGCCCAGGATGTGAAAGCCAAAGGTGGCGGTAAACTCAAAACCAGGGAGGACCAAC
>CAYJQA010000114.1:2163-11354 GCA_964372065.1 uncultured Litorilinea sp. | reverse complement strand
GCCGTGGAAATGCGTTTTGGCGTCTTGGTCGATGTGGCGCGCAAGGTCTGGGCGGGCGAGCCGGTGGACGTGCGCATGGGGGCGGCCAACGTCATCTGGCTGGGCGACGCCAACGCCTGGGCCTTGGGGCTGCTGGCCCACTGTGCCACGCCGCCCTTTGTGCTCAACGTCACCGGGCCGGAGACCGTCTCCATCCGCCGCGTGGCCGAGCAGTTTGCGCGGCGCTTTGGCGTGGAGGCCGTGATCACCGGCGACGAAGCGCCCACCGCGCTCCTGAGCAACGCCGCCGCCGCGCAGCGGCTCTTTGGCTACCCCACCGTGAGTCTGGCCCAGATGATCGACTGGATCGCCGATTGGGTGGCCCGCGGCGGCGGTCAACTGGGCAAGCCCACCCACTTTGAGACACGCGACGGGAAATTCTAATGCCGACCCTAGCGCCCGAACTCCACGACCATCTGCGCCGCGGCACGGTCATCCCGGCCCACCCGCTGGCGCTCACTCCCGGCCTCAAGCTGGACGAACGCAGCCAAGCCGCGCTCACCCGCTACTACTGCGCCGCGGGCGCGGGCGGCATCGCCGTGGGCGTGCATACGACCCAGTTCGAGATTCACGCGCCCGCCACCGGTCTGCTCGCGCCCGTATTGGCGCTGGCATCCCAAACCGCGGACGCGGCGATCGCCGCCGCGCCGCGGCCATTTGTCAAGGTCGCCGGGCTGGTCGGCCCGACGCGCCAAGCCGTCTACGAAGCCGGGCTGGCGCTGGAGCACGGCTATCATGCCGGGCTATTGAGCCTGGCGGCGCTGCGCCAGGCGGACGACGACATGCTGCTGGCCCATGCCCGCGCCGTGGCGGAGATCATCCCGGTCTTTGGCTTCTATCTCCAACCTGCGGTGGGCGGGCGACTGCTCGGCTACGACTTCTGGCGGCGCTTTGCCGAGATCGACAACGTAGTCGCCATCAAGATCGCGCCCTTCAACCGCTACCAAACGCTGGATGTGGTGCGCGGGGTCGCCGACGCCGGTCGCGCCCAGGGGGCTCCCGACGGCATCGCGCTCTACACCGGCAACGACGATAACATCGTGGCCGACCTGATCACCGACTTCGCCGTGGGCGGACCCGGCGACCCGCCCTTGCAGATCGCCGGGGGGCTGCTGGGCCAGTGGGCCGTGTGGACCCAGGCCGCGGTCGCGACGCTCGCCGCCATCCGCGGCCAGCGCGCCGCGGGCCGGCTCGACTATCGCCACTGGCTCGCCTATAACAGCCAACTGACCGACGCCAACGCCGCCATCTTTGACGCCGTCCACAACTTCACCGGCTGTCTGCCCGGCATCCACTGGATATTGCGCCGTCAGGGCCTCATGCAGACCGTCGCCACGCTCAACCCCGCCGAGCAGCTTTCCCCCGGCCAGGTCGCTGCGCTGGAGCGTGTCTGCGCCGCCTATCCCCACCTGGCCGACGACGCCTTTGTCGCCGCCCACCGCGACGCCTGGCTGCGCTGAGCGGGGGAGATACCTCACGCAAAGAACGCAAAGAAAAAAGAAGCCGGATTGTCATTCCGACGAGTCTGCGAGGAGGAATCTCTCTGCTCCGGTCGCAATGACGGAGGGATTCCTCGGCTGCGCCTCGGAATGACAAATTCTTCCTACTTTGCTCTCTTCTTCTTGGCGTTCTTGGCGGCCTTGCGTGAGCCTCTCTCTTTGGGGTGCATTTCATGTTGGGGGCACTCTGTCATGCTGAGCGTAGCGAAGCATCCCGGCGCACCGGGACCCTTCGCGCCCAGATTCTCTCGGTAAAGTCAAGGGTCAAATTATATGCAGTACCGGGTTCCACTCAGTTTGACGACTAAAGAGCGTCCAAGCCCAGACCAGGAGCTTGCGAGCGGCGGCAACCACGACCAGCTTTCTGGCCTTGCCGCGGCCGACCAGACGCTCATAAAAGAGGTGCAAAGGGTTGCGCCCATGCACCGCACTGAGCGCCCCCATGTAGAGCAGACGACGCGCTTCGGCATTGCCCATCTTGGAGATGGTCGAGCGCCTACGCACAGAGCGGCCACTCTCATACGGCTGCGGGTCGAGCCCGACAAAGGCCGTCAACCCTTTGGCCGTGCCTTCGCCAGCGGTCAAGTTCTGCCAACGATGGAGCAGAACCACCAGCGGCAGGACCACCTTGGGGCCGATGCCGGGCAGCGCCAACAAGCGTTTGGCTTCGGCTTGCAGATGGGCAAATTGCTGCAAATGGGCTGCAATCGCCGCTTCCACGTCTTGCAGCGCCTCGGTGAGCGCCTCGATCACGCGGGCCAGATTGGCCCCGACCGCACCGGCAGTGCCTGGCCGGCCGCGCAGTTCCTGCTGCCGGTTCTTCTCCTGTTGCAGCATCTGCGCCAGGTCTTGCCGCCGCTTGAGCAAGCTGTCCAGTTCACTCACCTCGGCGGCCAGCGGGGGTTGCGCCACTGGCTGACAGGCCGCCCCATAGCGCGCCAGCAGCCGCGCATCTTGACGGTCGTTCTTGGCGCGCTGACCGGTACCCTTGGCCCAGTCGCGTACCTGCTTTGGATTCGGCAGGCTGACCTGCCAGCCTTGCTCGTAGGCAAAGACGACCAGCGCCAGTTCATAACCACCGGTCGGCTCGAGCACCAGGTGGATCGTCACCGGCTCGGCATCCCGCGCCGCACCGGGCACCCGCTCCGCCAAGGCGGCAAAGCCGCTGGCATCATTGGCGAATTGCCCCAGGTGTTCCTCGCCATTTCCAATGGCCGCGGCCACAAAGCTCGCTTTGGCCACATCGATGCCCAACCACATCGTCGTCATCTGGCTCTCCTTTCACCTTTCTCCATCTGGCGGTGGGCAGCTTGCCTGAGGCGCCAATGCAACCTGGTATCCGGGGTCTTGTGCCCCTCCGTTCTCTTCGCTCTCTCAGGCCATGCGACCGTTCTGGGCACAGGCTCTTTCGCCTTGTGGGCTGCTTACCCCGGTCTAGTTCGTGCCCGCCAGCATTCGGTTGACAAGGTACCGCACGTAAGGACAGGGCGCAAGGGGGCCCCATCTGGGCGACGAACTCCTACGTTCTCGGGGCACCACAGGTTTCCCCCTTGGCCTTACTCACGATACCAAGGGCACCCGGGCTCAGGGTGACAAAAACCTGCCCCCGTTTTGAGATACACCCCTCTCTTCGCGCTCGCTTGACAGTTCGCGCCCGGCGACGCATGATGATGGTACCGTAACCATCGCTCTATCCGTCGTTCCCTGTGAGGAGGAGGCTTGCCATGTCTCATCCGTTCCAGGTCGCCGGGCGATACCGCAATCTCAAGGGGGCTTATATCGTCGAGAGCCTGGAAGGCTCGCACATGGTAATCCGCTATGACGATGGACGCGTCGAAACGACCTCGACCACCTTCCAGGACCTGGCCCTGCTCCCCAATGAGCCGGTAACCGCAAGTAGCGCCCCAGGCGGCAAGTCCGCTGCCCCACGCACGTTTGATTTTCAGGGATTAAAAGAAACCGATTTCCAAGACGGCACCGCGGGCACCTCGTGGCGTCGCCGCGCGAGCTTGGGCGGGCTGCTGGCGCACCGTCTCAGCAGCCTGGCCGGCCAACCTTACGAGTCGTTGGGCGTCTCACGGCGCAACGAAGTCTATGTCTACCAACCGCACCGCTACCGCAAAGAAGCGACCTACCACGAGGCCAAGCTGTTCTTCGCAGTCGGCCCGGACGGCGTCCATCACGGCCTGTACGTTGAAAAAGGCTATGCTCCGCTGGACGCCAGTTGGGATTGGAACCGCCTCCTGGTGCTCAAGGCGGAGAGAACGCCGGTCGGCGTGGGGGTGTTCGCCGCCATGCGGGCGCATCAGCTTGTCTGGCGGCTGGAGTTCTTTAACCGCGACCGCAGCGCCGACCGTACCCGCTTTGTCGATTTGACCGGCGACTCCCTGGCGCTGCGCGATGAACCCGGCGGCGCGTCCATGACCTGGGATGCCTTTCTCGACTTTCTGGCCGCGCTGCCCGCCGACGAACGGTGCGACCTCTACCTGGAGCAGTTCATCGGCCGCGGGGATGCCATCCGGCTGGGCGTGCGCATCGCCGAGCAGGTCGCGCCGGTTTGGCGCGATCTCACGCCGCTCTACCGCGCCTGCACTGAGACCGTCCGCCGCCGCGCCGCGTGAAGCCGCGCGGGGAAACAAAAAAAATGGGCCGGGTCTCCCCCGCGGGGACCCGGCCCATTTTACAGGACGCTTGACGGGCGCGTTACGGGAAGGTGATGCGCAGACTTACATTGGCCGCGGTGACGGCGGGCAAGAACTGCTTAACCATCTCGATCGTCCCCAGCATGGTGGGGTCGTCGCCCACAAACTGGGTCAGCAGCCCGGTCTCTTCCGCCAGCGTCAGCACGTTGACCAGCCGCCCCTCCGACCAACTCAGATAGGGCAACGGTTCGCCGTTGACGGCGATCGAAACGCCGTCGCGGCTGGTGCTGATGGAAAGTTCCGTCAGCCCCGCGGCCTGCACGGCGGCCAACTGCTCGGCGGTCAGGTCCAGTTGATCCCACAAAATGAAGGGCGCGCTCTCCTTGAGCACGGCGAGATCGGCCTCCGTCATGCCCTCCACGGCCCATGAACCGTCGGCGGCATAAACGACCATCATGTCCAGCGCGGGCAGCGGGATCATCTCCACCAGCGTCGGCGCGGCCGCGGACCGGTCCACCACGCCCAACGGGATGACCTCCGTGGCGGGGGGCACGGGGAAGCGCACACTCACGCCCAGTCCCAGCGCCGCGGCCAGGGGCAGAATCTTATCCAGCGCCGGGGCCAACCCACTCACGCCCAGCATCTCCAGCACGCCCGCCGTATCGGCCAGCCGTTGGCCGTCCCACCCGATGGACGGGATCGCCTTGCCGTTGATGAAGATCTGCAACCCCGTGGGGCTGGTCTCCACCTGGATATGCTGGATGCGATAGGCGACCAGTTGGGCCACGATGTCGGGCGGGAAGGCCAGCCCGGCCGCGTCTTGACCTACTTGCGCGGCCAGGTCGGCGATGGGCAGCCCGCCCATGCTGACCGAGCCGTCGCTCTGCACGTCGAGGACGATGGCCGGCAACTCGATATACGTTTCGGTGTCGGCCGCGGTCAACGCGCCGCCCGTGGCGCGCGGGCCACAGCCGGACACCACCATGACGGCGACCACGAACAGTGTGACAATCCCTACCAAGCGATGATTGCGCATGAGCGTACGTCCCTCTCTAGCCGGTCAAACTGTTGGGTGAACCTTTATGGGTGACGTGATGTGAAATAAGGCCGGCGGCCAACAACCAGGGCAGCCGAATGCAAGAGTAGCTGTATTCTAACCGAAATCGGTTTTGTTTTCATCATTGGCAAATCCGCCGAGTGGCGCGCGCCGGGGGCCGTGCGATCGCCTATCCCGCGTGAGCGAACAGGGCCAGGTCCCCGTGGGGAGACCTGGCCCTTGCATCCATCCAACCTTACAGCGTGAGGGGGCGGACGTTACGGGAAGACTACGCGCAGACTGACGTTGGACGCGGTGATCGCGGGCACCAGCCCGGCCACCATCTCCAGCGTCGCCGGGTCCAGCCCCGGCACCATGCTCAGCAGCCCGCTTTCGACCGCCAGGTTCAGCAGATTGTTGATGCGACCGTCGGCCCAGGTAAGGTAGGGCAGCGTCTTGCCGTTGATGGAGATAAAGACGCCGTCCGCATTGGTGGCAAGGCCAAGTTCCTGGATGCCCGCGGCCTGGAAGGCCGCGAGTTGCTCGGCAGTCAGGTTAAATTGCGCCCAGTTGACCCCGGGGATGTCCTGCAATTCGGCGGCGGAAAACTCGGCGACACTCCACGACCCGTCGGCGGCATAGTTGACCGTGATCACGATGGTCGCCGGCGTGACCACCGATTCCAAGAAAGCCTTCTGGGCGGCCATGGCCGCTTCCGCAGCCCCGGCATCGATCATGCCAATGGGGACGACCACCGCCCCTTGGGCGACCGGGAAGCGCAACGTAACCCCGATGCCCAAGCTCTGGATCAGGGGCAGCACTTTGTCCAGGAGCGCGATACTCGCGCCAAAGCTCTCCAGCGCCTCGGCGGTGGCGACCAGCTTGTCGCCATCCCACGCAATCGACGGGATGGCCTGGCCGTTGATGAGGATCAACAGCCCCTCGGCGGTCGTCTCAACCTGGATGTGCTGGATGTTATACAGCGACATCATGTCGACCACGTCGGACGGGAAGGACAGCGCGGATAGGCCTTCGAGCATCGGCAACGAGGCGCTCAAATCGGCCACCGGCCGGCCGCCGATGCTGACCGAGCCATCAGTCTGCACGTCGAGCACGAGCGCGGGCAGACTCACGACCAAGTCGCCCTCGCCGGCTCTCGTCGCCATGTCCCCGCCGGTAGCACGCGGCCCACATCCTGCCAAGACCGTGAGCGCGACCAGGAGCAGGGACACGAGGACGACCCACCGGTTCTTGCGTGTCAGCAAACCTTCGCTCTGCATATTTGGTTTTCCTCCGTTTGGCTACGTTCTTGCCCCGCGACTACATCGCCGGGAAAGAGATACATTAGGTGTGGGTGTTTGGGGAAAGCGTGCAGACGGCAAACTGCACGCTACGCCCGCATTGTAGCACACCCCGGCGCACCAATCCAGTCGCATTTCGTCGTGTCCCCCTGCAATCGCGGTGCGATCGCCCTGCTGTGGACGATTTGGCTGGCGCGGCGGCCCCGCCCCGTGCTATCATTGGCCTACGGTGGGCCGGCCCGCCGCCCACCCGCCCGTTCTTGCGCCTGCCGAACAACACCGTGAGCCGCTGCCCATGAACCCCCAGCAATTTGTCGAGAAGTGGCGCGTTGCCGCCCTCAAAGAGCGCGCCGCCGTCCAAGAGCACTTTATTGACCTGTGCCGCCTGGCCGGTCACCCCACCCCCGCCGAAGACGACCCCACCGGCGAACGCTTTACCTTTGAGGCGGGCGTGAGCAAGACCGGCGGCGGCCAGGGCTTTGCCGACGTGTGGAAGAAGGGCTATTTCGCCTGGGAGTATAAGGGGAAGCACGGCAATCTGGACAAGGCGTATACGGACCAGTTGCTCAAGTATCGCGAAGACCTGCAAAACCCGCCGCTGCTGATCGTCTCCGACATCGACACCATCGTCATTCACCCCAACTTCGTCAACGCCAAGAACGACCCGATCACCGTCACGCTGGGCGACTTGCTCACGCCCGCGGGCCGTGAGCGGCTCCACGCCATCTTCTTCGACCCCTTCTCGCTCCAGACCGTGCGCCCCACGCCCAACGTTACCGAAGAAGCGGCGCGCCAGTTCTCGCAACTCGCCAACCTGCTGCGCATCCAGGGTCACGCCAACCATGTCGTCGCCCACTTCCTGATTCGCCTGCTCTTTTGCCTCTTTGCCGAAGACATCGCGCTCCTGCCCAACCGCATTTTTTCCAAGCTGGCGGAGAGTGGACGGCGCAACCCCGCCGCCTATAACGCCCAACTGCGCCAACTGATTGCGGCGATGGCGACCGGCGGCTATTTCGGCGTGGAGGAGATTCCCTACTTCAACGGCGGGCTGTTCGACGGCGACGCCACGCTCGACCTGGACACCGCCGCCATTGGGCTGCTCTACCAGGTCGCCCGACTGGACTGGTCCAGCATCGAGCCGTCCATCTTCGGCACGCTCTTTGAGCGCAGCCTGGACCCGGCCAAACGCTCGCAACTGGGCGCGCACTACACCAGCCGCGACGATATTCTGCTGATCGTCGAGCCGGTGCTCATGGCCCCGCTGCGCCGGGAGTGGGCGGAGGTGCAGACCGAAGCGCGGCGCTTGGCGCAGGCGCGCGACGACGCCGGGCCGGCACAGACGCGTCTGCGCGACAACCGCACCACCGACCTCCGCAACTTGCTCCAACGCTTTGCCGAACGGCTGGCAAGCGTGCGCGTGCTGGACCCGGCCTGTGGCAGCGGCAACTTTCTCTATGTGGCGCTGCACCAGTTGTTGGACCTGGAGCACGCCGTGTCGGTCTTTGGGGCGGAGTTGGGCTTGCCGCGGGCCATCCCGCGCGTCAACCCCAGCCAGCTTTACGGCATCGAGGTCAACGAATACGCCCACGAACTGGCGCAGACCACCGTGCAGATCGGCTATCTCCAGTGGTTCCACGAACACGGCTACGGCTGGCCCGAACCGCCCATCCTGCGAGTACGCGCCACCATCCACCACATGGACGCCATCCTCGCCTACGATGCCGCCGGGAATCCCGTCGAACCGGCGTGGCCGGAAGCGGATGTAATCATCGGGAATCCGCCGTTCTTGGGTGATAAGAAGATGCGCTCAGAGCTTGGTCACGAATACGTCGAGAACTTACGGACACTGTATGAAGGTCGAGTTCCTGGCGGTGCCGACCTGGTCATGTACTGGTTTGAGCGCGCACGAGCCAGCATTATTTCCAACCGTGCCAAGCGGGCTGGCTTACTGGCGACTAATTCTATTCAACAGCCCATAAATCGAAGAGTTGTCGAACACATAAAGGAGTCCGGCGACCTATTCATGGTTTGGCGTGACCGCCCCTGGGTACTGGAAGGGGCTGCCGTTAGGGTATCGTTGTTAGGATTCGACGATGGGACTGAGCTAGATAAGTACCTGGATGGTGTGAAAATCCCACGTATTACATCAGACTTGAGAGGAGATATTGACCTTACCCAAGCCAAGCGATTGGCGGAGAATACAGGTATCGCTTTCATCGGCGATACCAAGAAGGGGCAGTTCGATATTCCTTCTGCGGTTGCCGACACCATGCTCAAGGCACCGCCCAACCCGAATGGCCGCCTGAACAAAGAGGTGATAGTACCTTGGATCAACGGCTTGGACCTAACACGACGCCCTAGAAACATGTGGATTATAGATTTCGGGATCAGCATGTCTGAAGATGACGCTGCTCTGTTTGAGGCACCGTATGAATATGTTCGTAAGAACGTCAAACCGGCGCGTGATATGGTGCGAAACGAATTGGAGCGAAAGCATTGGTGGCTACACGCCCGCACAGCACCGGATTTGAGGGCTGCGATTCGTGGGCTAAAACGCTATATTGGTACTGCCAGTGTTGCCAAACATCGGATATTCGTATGGGTAGATCCAGATGTCTTGCCCGATCATCAAGTTACAGCAATAGCACGAGAGGATGACTATTATCTTGGTATC
>CAYJQA010000114.1:0-2153 GCA_964372065.1 uncultured Litorilinea sp. | reverse complement strand
CTTACAGGCCAGACCTCATTTAGTCTGGGCATTGCGTACAGGCTCGACGTTGGAGGATCGACCTGCCTATCGCCCCACCACCACCTTCGAGACGTTCCCCTTCCCGTGGCCGCCGGGCCACGAACCGGCGGACGATCCGCGCGTGGCGGCCATCGCGGCCGCGGCCCAAGAACTGCATGAGAAGCGGGCAGCCTGGCTCAATCCGCCCGGCGCATCCGAAGCGGAGCTAAAGCAGCGCACGCTCACCCACCTCTACAATGCCCGGCCCATGTGGCTCGATCTGCTGCATCGACGGCTGGATGCCGCGGTCGCCGCGGCCTACGGTTGGCCCGCCGCCCTGGACGACGACGCCCTCCTGGCGCGGCTGTTGGCGCTCAACTTGCAGCGCGCGGGCAAGGCGTAGAAAAGCAGAGGCCGCAGCAAGAGCCACGGCCTCGCGCCCTACCACCGAAGCGATAGGGGGGATATGTTAGTAACGCGAGAGATTGACCCGTCGCCGGCGCGCGCCCTGCCTACTCAAGTAGGTCGTCCTCTGCGACCGGCCGCGCCGCGCCGTCTGCTTCACACAGTTGAAAGGCTGCTAGATCCGACGCGTAACGCTGAAACAGTTGCCTGGCCTCACCGTCGGAGAGGTTGACGATGTTGTAGTGACAGACATCGCCCGTCGCGCTATCTTGCTGCTCTAGACGGCAACCGGTCGGGAGGATCTCTGCTGCAAACCTCCAGAAGATCGCGGGGCCACGTGATACTTCGGAATAGAAGTATCTGATATGCCAACATATAGAGGGGGAGAGGCGCTCGATACACTCAGAGGCGATGACTGAGATGCCGGAGCCGTCTGAGGAATTCCTAAATGCCAGACGGTTGAACCGTCGCTTTGTTCGATCGAAATGCTGCTTGGGGACCAGCCTAATGAGTTCCATCTTTCCGCAGCGAATTCCTCAAGGCGTTTGATCGCTTCAGCGCTTGATAGGTTCTCTGCCGCCGCAATCTCAACGTCGTCTGTCTCGCGCATATAGGTAATTGACAGATTCGGCTCGACAATAAACTCTAGATAGTCTAGCCCCGCATAGATCGTCAAGGCAATTTCGCCACTCTCCCCAGGAAAAGCATCGGTCTTATATAGCCCAAGTCGGGTCGCCTGGCGCAAAAGCTCCTGTGCGGTAAACCGCACACTTGCTGACGGCGGGCGGCCGCGCCCGTAGGACCAACCCACCGGGAGATCGGCAAACGCAGCGATTTTGCTCGCAGTGGCTGATTTTCGATTAGCGGTTTCGGTTGAGACCCAAACATAGGGCAACTCAAACCTTACTACTACTCCTGGCACCGAATGCCTCCTGTAACTTCGTTTCGACAAACGAAGTCGTCATAATCTCGTTTCCGGTCGCCTTTTCAAGTTCGGCGATCACGAAACCAAGCCCTTCGGCCAAAGACTTCGCCACCGTAAACGAAGTCTGAAGTACGGCAACCGGCTCATTACGCTTCTGTAAAACGATCGTCACGTCGCCGGTTCCCACATTGACGGTGAACCCGTTGAAATAGAAGTCCGGCGTGTGAGGATCGGCCTCAGTCGGAGCAGGTTGCGATTCGGCTAATTCGTTGGGAGACATTTGTTCTCCTGCTGCAATAATGCCCTGATCGCTGTGGACGTTCCGAATAACGCCTAGGATACGGGTAGTCTGCTGTGAGGTCAGTGAGGAATCTACTTTTGTTTATTGTACTAGTAGGTTGCTGGAAGCTACAAACGCTCTAGGCGGAATCCTTTTCATCCTGCCACTTGAACGCGCCGGAAGCCGCCGGTCCGACGGCAAGCCGCTGCTGCAGGGCTGCAACCAGCGCACGATCTTCGGTGTCTTCCAGCGCGGCGACAATGCGCCGCCACAGCGCCGGGTCAATCACCACCGCGGTCACCTGTCCCGCTTGGTCGACGGTAAACTGCACGCCAGTTGTTAAGTCGGCTACACTCATCGTTGTCTCCTTATGGCAGCGCGCACAAGGGGCCGCCGGCGCTCAGTATACCGCCGGCGCGGCGCGGCGTCCAGCAACGCCGGGCGACCTGGGCGTATTGCAGGCTTGGGGCGAGTTTTGGCCGCACGGTAGGTGACAGTTACCTCGGCAGGTGACTGTCACCTGCGTCGCCCCCAACGTGAAAT
>CAYJQA010000113.1:9551-11396 GCA_964372065.1 uncultured Litorilinea sp. | reverse complement strand
CGGAGGGATTCGAACCCCCGACACCCAGTTCCGAAGACTGGTGCTCTATCCGCTGAGCTACGGGCGCGCACGGCTGCACAATAGCACGCGCCGCGGCCTTTTGTCCAGCCACCGCGGGAACTCGCCTCGCTAATCCGCCGCGCACGTCACCAGTCGGGCTGGGTGTCGTCCCCCGCGGTGACATAGAGGGGCTGCTGCTGGCTGCCGTCGCGGTGCATCACATAAAGGTCCAGCCCGGTGCTCCCGCGCCGCGTGGCGAAAACTATCAACCGCCCATCCGGCGACCACGCCGGGGCGACATCGGCCACGTGGTTGGCGGTGAGTTGGCGCAGATTGCCGCCGTCCGCATCCATGCTGTAGAGTTCGTCATCGCCATCGCGGTCGCTCACAAAGACCAACTCCACGCCATCCGGCGACCAGGCCGGGGCGTCGTCGCGGCCGGGATGGTCGGTCAAGGGCTGCGCCGAGTTCGCCGGCCCTTCCGCCGCCGCGTCCATGACATAGAGTTCGTCATCGCCGTCGCGGTTGCTCACAAAGGCCAGCCGCGCGCCGTCCGGCGACCAGGCCGGGGCGCGGTCGTCGCCCGGATGCGTGGTCAGCGCGCTTTCGGGCGCGCCGCCGATCACCTTGCGGTAGAGGTTGAAGTTGCCGCCACGATTGCTGGCAAAGACCACGCTCAGGCCATCCGGCGACCACGCCGGGTCGCGGTCGGCCGCGGGGTCGCTGGTAAGCGCGATGATGCCGGCGAACTCGCCCCTGAGGTCAAGCAAGGCGATATTGTCGTCGCCGCCCACGTCGAACTGAAACACAAAACGGTCGCCTTCCGGGGACCAGGTGGGATGCGTCTCGTTGCCCGCCCGCTTGGTCAAGTTGTCCCACAAGACGCCCTGGGCCGACACCTGATGAATGTCGAACTCCGGCGGCGCGCCGCTGCCCTGCCCCACGGCGGCCAACAGAGGAAACTGGCGCAGGAGTACCTGGTCAAGAAAAGCGTCGGGCACGGCCACAGCATCGCTGCATTGCCAACTCGCCGCGGCGGCGTCCCAGCGGATGACCTGCCCCGTCGTGCAGCCCAGATCGCCCACGCCCGGCGGACCTTGCGGGCCGGGATCACCCTCTGGGCCGGGATCGCCCTTTGGACCGGGATCGCCCTTTGGACCGGGGTCACCCTTTGGACCGGGGTCGCCGGACAGGCCTTGCAGACCGACGATGCCCCACTCCAGGGCCACTTCATCGGCGCGGCAAGCTTCGCCCTGGGCCACAATCCGCACGGCCCCGTCGTCGCCTGCCACACACGCGTGGATCACCTCACCGCTGCCAAGCAGCGCGGCCAACAAGAGAATTGCCGGGAGCAGCACTTTCATGTTGTCTCCAATTGCGTCTGGGGGTAGATGCCGGTTGCGCTAGGCCAATCATACCGCCGCGGGCCATCCGGCAGCCAATTGGTAAAGCACCCCCGCTGGCCGCGGCGACCATCCCCACGCCGGTTGGTCGTTTGGCGGGCTTCTTGTTACACTGACGCCATAGTGCCGCCAACCCATTTCTAACCGACAGACCGGCGCGCCCGGTCTGCCCAACCTAGAGCGAGGATGTGTATGCAGCTTGCAGGCAAAGTCGCGTTCGTCACCGGGGCCGGGTCGGGGATCGGCAAGGCCGCGGCCCTCCGCTTTGGCATAGAGGGAGCCAAGGTAGCGGTGTTGAGCCGCACCGCCGCCCAGATCAACCGGACCGTCGAAGAAATCCAGGCCGCCGGCGGCGAGGCCATCGCGCTGCTGGGCGACATCTCCCAGCCCGACCAGGTGCAGGCCGCGGTGCAGCAGATCATTGACACGTGGGGGCGGCTGG
>CAYJQA010000113.1:0-9541 GCA_964372065.1 uncultured Litorilinea sp. | reverse complement strand
CCCCAGAGGAGTGGGACACCACCCTGGCGATCAACCTCAAGGGAACGTTCCTGACCGTCAAATATGCCCTGCCCTACCTCCGACAGCAGCGCGGCGCAATCGTGGTCGTGTCCTCGGTCAACGGCACGCGCATGTTCAGCAACACCGGGGCCACCGCCTACGCCTGCTCCAAGGCCGCACAGGTCGCCTTTACCAAGATGACCGCCCTGGAACTGGCCCCGCAAGGCGTGCGCATCAACGTCATCTGTCCCGGCGGGATCGCCAGCGAGATTCGCGAAAACACCGAATTGCGCCACCTGGACGCCATCCGCTACCCCATCGACTTCCCTCAGGGCAAGATTCCCCTGACCCACGGCGCGGTGGGCAAGGCCGAACAGTGCGCCGACCTGATCCTGTTCCTGTCGTCGGACGCGTCCAGCCACATCACGGGCACGGAGATGTGGATCGACGGCGCGCAATCCTTGCTGCAGGGCTGAGCCTGCACGAAAGGCGCTCCCCATGAAGATCACCAAGGTCACACCCATGACCATGGGCACGCAGTGGCGCAACATCACCTTTGTCAAGGTGGAAACCGACGAAGGGCTGGTCGGCGTCGCCGATGCGCGCGTGCTCAACCGCACCGAAGCCGTCATCGGCTATCTCAAGGAAGCCGTGCCCCGCTATGTGCTGGGCAGCGACCCCTTTAACATCGAGCAGTTGGTCCACCGCATGTATATCGAGGATTTCGGCCGCGCCGGGGAGCTGGTCATGACCGGCATCGCGCTCGTCGAGATCGCCTGCTGGGACATCGTGGGCCAGGCATTGGGGCAGCCCGTCTACCGGCTGTTGGGCGGCGCGGTGCGCGACAAGATCAAGGCCTATGCCAACGGCTGGTACACCGTCGAGCGCACGCCGGAGGAGTTCCACGCCGCGGCCACGCGCGTCATGGCGCGCGGCTATCGTGCGCTCAAGTTCGACCCCTTCGGCGCGGGCTTCTATGAGATGGAACGCGCCGACAAGCGCAAGGTGATCGGATTGGTGGAGGCCGTGCGCGATGCCGTGGGACCGGACACGGACATCTTGGTGGAGATGCACGGGCGCTTTAACCCGGTGACGGCCATCGAGTTTGCGCGCGAGTTGGCCCCCTTCCAGCCAAGCTGGCTGGAGGAGCCGACGCCGCCGGAGAACTTGGCCGCGCTCAAGAAAGTGGCCGATGCGATCGCGCCCCTGGGTATCCCCATCGCCACCGGCGAACGGATACATACGCCCTTCGAGTATCGCGAGTTGTTCGAGTTACAGGCCGCGGACATCATCCAGACCGACATTACCCACTTTGGCGGGCTGCTCAACGCCAAGAAGCTGGCGGCCTGGGCCAACAACTACTATGTGCTGATCGCGCCGCACAACGTGGGCGGGCCGGTTTCCACCGCGGCCGCGCTGCATCTGGCCGCCAGCACGCCCAACTTCAAGATTCAGGAGTACTTCAACGACTTCGCCGAGGCGTTTGTCAAAGACGCCGCGACGGGGCTGCCCGCAGTGGTGGACGGCTATTTCGCCTTGCCGGAAGGGCCGGGGCTGGGTCTCAAGCTCAACGAGGACGTGATCGCCGCGCACCCGCAGCGCGAAATCCACTTCAATCTCTTTGCCGACGACTGGCATCGCCGCCAGGTCGCCAAGGAGTAGGCGCGCGGACCGCGTCCTCTGTCATGCCGCGTCCAGGGGGCTTCCGCCCACGGGCCTGGCATGACAACCTGGGACGCGGCGAATCCTGTTCACCCGGCACGCCGGCCGGAATGCAGGGAAAGAACGGCGCAGGAATGGCGAAGGAATGATAAAAGAGGTCGCCCACAAGCGGTGGTGGCAGATATTTGAGGTGGTCTTTGGCCTTCCCTTCCTGCGGCCCTCGCCCTCCAATGGGCCATGCCGCTCTCCTTCCCGCGCGGCTTGCTCACTCCCGTCTTTGTCCTTGGAGGCGCGGCCCTGATCCTCGTGGGCGTGGTCATCGTTATCCGGGCGCGGCGGGAGTTGGCCCGGCAAGGCCAGCCCACCGACCCAGGTCAACCTACGGACAGGCTCGTGACCATAGGGGTGTATGCCCTCTCCAGAAATCCTCTCTATCTCGGCGGCGTATGCCTACTCGTGGGGGCTGCACTGGCCTGCAATCTCCCCTGGCTGTGCCTACTTCTCCTGCCGGCCCCCATCGCCTGTCACTACGTGCTCATCGCGCCGGAGGAAAGATATCTCGCCGCCAAGTTCGGCGAGGAGTATCGCAGCTACGCCGCGACGGTACAGCGGTGGCTGGGTCGCAAGCCGATTTCACACTGACGGCATGACAGCTTGGGCGGGAGATCGGCGCAGCAGAGAAGCTCCGGTCACTTGGCCTTGTAGCGGCCTTTGTCATCTTTCGCTTGGCGTCTTCGCGCCTTTGCGTGAGGTGCTCTGCCTCTGCCCCTTACCGCTGGTCGCCGTCGCCCTGGATCGCGCCGCGGGCCTGGCGCGAGAAGAGCTTGGTCAGGTTGGCTTCGGCCACTTCGGCCAGCGTCAGATCGAGTTCGGTGCAGATCTGGGTCAGATACCACAGCACGTCGCCCAACTCCCCCTTGAGCGCCTCGCGGTCGGCGTCCGAGATCTGCCCGCCGCGGTCGCGGAAGATCTTCTTGACCTTGCCCGCCACCTCACCGGCCTCGTTGGTCAGGCCGAGCGTCGGATAGACGATGTTGTGGTCCGTGCGAATCGCGCTCCACGTCTTGCGCGATTCGCGCTGATAGACGGCAAAGGTGTCGATGGGGCTGGGCACGTTCATGGCGGGTGCTTCTCCTGGTGGACGGGGCAGGTTGACGGCGGCTGATCCCGTAGGCCGCCGTCAGCGGGACGGCACGACCGGCGGTTGAGGTGCAAGCCCCAAGTCTTGCAGGATGCCGGCCAGCGCAAAGTTGGCGGTCAGCGCGAGCAGCCCCGGCGTGAGCAAGATCAGCGGCAGCGCGATGACGACACTGATCGCGAGGATCACCAACTGAAAGAGCAGGATCAAGAACGTATAGAGGGGGCGCTGCAAGGTGAGCAGCGCCGCGTTGCGCAGCGCCAGCCGGAGATCCGGCTCTTCTTGCTGCCAGAACAGCGGGAAGGTGTACTGTCCCACCATGAGCACAAAGAGCAGCAGCCAGACGCAGACAAAGCCGAGCAGCCGCAGCCACCAGATGGTGTTGAGATAGAGGTAGAAGAAGATGCTGACGGCGATAATCACCGGCAGCAGCAGGTTGATCAGATAGAGCAGCCAACTGCGCCCGATGTACCGGCGCGAGCCTTCCCAAAAGAAGGAATTGTCGACGCGCTTATAGTTGGCGATCCGGTTGGCGACCTGGTGGATGCCCGCGGTGACGGGGCCGGCGGGCAGCACCACGATCGTGCCGATCCACCACGCCACGCTGAGAAAAACCATCATAAAGAGTTCTTCGTAGGCCGCCTTGAGGGTGCGGCCCATGACCACAAAGGCTTTCATATTGAGATCGACGGGTGCTCCATGCTGGTTCAGGCCGCGGGCGAAAACGGCAACGGCCCCGGTTCGGGCCTGTCACTTTGCTATCACCCTGGGCCGCGGCTATAATTCGCTCTTGCCAACCCCGGCACTAGGTCCGCGTCCGGTGGGGCCGATCATGGCCCGGCGCACGGGTTGGTCTATACCATGTGGGGGCGTAAAACGCTATGTCAACAAATTCCGAGACAGCGGGAACCAAGAAAATCCTGGTCGGCGTCGCCTGGCCCTATGCTAACGGCGAGAAGCATATTGGTCAAATCGCCGGTGCGTATATGCCGCCGGACATCTTTGCGCGCTATCAGCGCATGTTGGGCAACGACGTGCTCATGGTCAGCGGGTCGGACACGCACGGTACGCCGGTCACGCTCAAGGCCGACGCCGAGGGCATCAGCCCCGCGGCCGTGGCCGATAAATACCACGAGATGTTCGTGGCGGGCTGTGTGGCGTTGGGGTTGACCTTCGACCTCTATACCCATACCGACACGCAAAACCATTGGGATGTGACCCAAGAAATGTTCCTGCGCCATATGCAGACCGGGTATATCTATAAAGACGTGCAGCAGCAGCTATACGACCCCCAAGCGCGGCGCTTCTTGGCCGACCGCTATGTGGAAGGTACGTGCCCCTTCTGCGGCTCGCCCGATGCCCGCGGCGACCAATGCGACAACTGCGGGCGCATCTATGACGCGCTGGAGTTGAAGAACCCGCGCTCCAAGATCACCGGCAACACGGCGCTGGAAGTGCGCGAGACCGAGCATTTCTTCCTGGACATGGGAAAGATGAACGAGCCGCTGTTGGCGTGGATCAAGGAGGGCAAGGAGCATTGGCGGCCCAACGTGATCAACTTCACGCGCGGCCAGTTGGAGCTAAAGGAGCTGCGCGGGCGGCCCATCACCCGCGACATCGACTGGGGCATCGACATCCCGCTGGACGGGTTCCCCGGCAAGCGCATCTATGTTTGGTATGAAGCGGTGATCGGCTATTTGAGCGCGGCCATCGAGTGGGCCAAGCTCACCGAGACGCCGGACGCCTGGCGGGCGTGGTGGGATGCGGGCGTCAACCCCGACGCGCTGATCTACAACTTCATCGGCAAGGACAACATCCCCTTCCACACCATCATTTGGCCGGGGATGCTGATCGGCTATAACGCGGGTGAAAACCGGCTCAACCTGCCCTATGATGTGCCCGCCAACGAGTATTGGAACCTGGGCGGCGACAAGTTCAGCACCAGCCGCGGCCGCGTGATCGGCTTTAACTCGGTCCTGCGTGAGTTCCAGCCCGAAGCCTGGCGCTATGTGCTGACCGCCATGGCCCCGGAGACGGCGGACGTGGACTTCACCTGGCAAGAGTTCATGGAGCGAGTCAACAACGAACTGGTCGCCAACTGGGGCAACCTGGTCAATCGCGTGCTGGGCTTTGCCTACAAACGCTTTGACGGGCGCATCCCCACCCCCGGCAGCCTGGACGACTTCGACCGGGCGCTGCTGGACGATGTCCGGGCGGGCTTCGCCAGCGTGGGCGAGTTGTACGCTGACGTCAAGCTCAAGGCCGCGCTGACCGAATGTCGCCGCCTGAGCCAGCGCGTCAACCAGTACTTGAACGAGAAGGCCCCGTGGCAGGCCGTCAAGACCGACCCGGAAGGCGCGGCTACGAGCCTCTTTGTGGCGCTGCAGGCGATTGACTGGCTCAAGCTGCTGTGGGCGCCCATCCTGCCCTTTAGCAGCGAAGCCGTCCACCGCATGTTGGGCTACACGCAGCCGCTCTTTGGCCGCCAGTATACCGAGCGCGTCGACGACGCGCGGGGCAGCCATCTGACGCTGCGCTATGACCACACCGGCGCGACCGGCCGCTGGGAGCCGGGCGAACTGCCGCCGGGCCAGCACATGACCGAGCCGTCCGCGCTCTTTGTCAAGCTGGATGAGGACATCTTGGCCGAGAAGGTGGCCGCGATCGGCTGACAATCGCCTGTCATTCCAAGGCCGCAGGCTGAGGAATCCCTCTGCGGCGCACAGCCGAACCGGAGGGATTCCTCCTCGCCGACTCCGGTGCTTCGCACCATTGCGTGAACGGAATGACAGCGCAGCAACGACATGCGCCGGCAGAAGGGAACCCATGCCGCTGAAGGCCCGTTATGCCCATACGAATCTAGTTACCGCCGACTGGCGCAAACTGGCCGATTTCTACATCACCCTGTTCGGTTGCGCGGTCGTCCCGCCCGAACGTGACTTTGCGGGCGCGACGCTGGACGCGCTGACCGGGCTGACCGGCGTGCGCCTGACCGGCGTCCACCTACGCCTGCCCGGCTATGGCGACGACGGGCCGACGCTGGAGATCTTCAGCTATTCCGAGCTGATGGAGCGACCGGCGACCGCGGTCAACCGTCCGGCGTTCGGGCACATCGCCTTTGCCGTGGACGACGTCCCCGCCGCGCGTACCGCGGTCTTGGCCGCGGGCGGGCGGGCCGTGGGCGAAGTCGTCACGCTGACGACCGCGGTAGGCAGCCGCGTTACCTGCTGCTATGTCACGGACCCGGACGGCAACATCATTGAGTTGCAGGCGTGGTCGTGAGCCGGGTCATGGCCCGCGGGCGCGATCTGCCGGCCGCGCCGCCTGACCTACCGGGTGCGCGAACCGCACCCACCGGGCGACGGTCGCGACGCCCATGCCTCGCCCTAGCCTGATCTGAGTGCTTCATGCAGCTACCTGTCCCATCTTCTAGCGGCCTGCTACCTGCGGCGGCGCACGACGCGGCGGTGAGTGACCCCGCGGGTCCGGAGGCGCAAGTCACCTTTGACCGGCTCTATGTGACCAGGCCGCATCGGTGGCTGGTGGTGCTGCTGGTCGCCTATGCGGTCGCGGCGAGTCAGTTCGCCGTGCGTACCCCCGCCTGGCAGGCCCCCGACGAACCGGCCCACTACAACTACATCGCGCAGATCGCATCCGGCGCGGGGCTGCCCGTGCTGCAGCCGGGCGACTATGACCAAGAGCAACTCAACGTGCTTTTGGAACACCGCTTTGCGCCCACGCTATCCACCGCCGGGCTGCGCTACGAGAACTATCAGCCACCGCTCTACTATCTGCTGGCGACGCCCGTCTTTTGGCTGAGCGGCGGCAGCTTGGTGGCGCTGCGCCTCTTTGGCGTGGTGCTCGGTGGACTGACGGTGGTGCTGCTGTATGCGACGCTGACAGTGGTCTTTCCCGGCAAGACGGTGATCCCGCTGGGCGCAGCGGCCTTTGCCGCGCTGCTGCCCATGCACATGGCGATGGCGGCCGCGGTCAACAACGACGGGCTGGCCGAACTGCTGCTGACCGGGGCCATGCTGGTGCTGCTGCACTGGCTGCGCGGCCGTTTTTATGCGCCGGGCGACGCCGGCGCGCCCCACGGCGGGGAGCGCCGCCAACTGCTGTTGGTGGGGCTGCTGCTCGGCATCGGTATGCTCACCAAGATTTACGCCTATCTGCTGCTGCCCGCGGTGCTGCTGGCGGTGCTGTTGGCGCGCTGGCTGCATCCCGTGGTGGATGCCACCGGCGCGGTCCGCCTGGCCCCCACGCGACGGTCGCTGAGCGAAGGCTGTGCGGCGGTGTTGTGGGTCGTGCTGCCCGCGCTGGCGTTGGCCGTGCCCTGGTGGGTGCGTAACGTGCTGCTCTACGGTCCGTGGGACATCCTGGGCCTCGCCCGTCACGACGTCATCGTCGCGGGCCAGCCGACCACGCTGGACTGGATCACTTCCAACGGCTGGGTGGCCTATAGCGAGCGGGCCTTTGGCCTGACCTTTCGCAGCTTTTGGGGCGTCTTTGGCTGGCTGGGCGTCCTGATGGACGAACGTATCTACACCGCGCTGCTGTTCTTCACGGGCGTGATCTTCGCCGGCGTCCTATGGGCCACCGTCCGCTTCATCTCCGGCGGGCCGGACACCGACATGGACGTCTTTCAACTCTCGGTGCTCATCTTCTTCGGTCTAGTGCTGACGCTGGTGGCGATCAGCTATGCGGGCTACAACCTGAAGTTTGTGCAGCACCAGGGGCGCTATCTGTTCTGGGGGCTGCTGCCCATCGGGACGGTAGTGGCGTTGGGCTGGCGCGAGGTGTTGCAGCCGCTCCAGGGCGCGATCACCGGCTTTCTGGCCGCGGTGATGACCGCGTCCATGATGCTGATGGGCACGCTGGTCGGTGCGACCAATAAGTGGACCCTGTTGACGATGGCGCTGATCGCGGCGGTGTTGTTGTGCCAGCCGCTTTTGTTGAGCGGCGCGGGCCGCTATCCACAGCGGGGGCTGCCGGGGTGGGGCAAACGCTGGCTGGCGCGCCCGGCGGTGGCCGCGACGCTGCACGCGGCGCGCGCGGCGGTGTGGGCGCTGCCCTTTATCTTGCTGCTGCTGCTCGATCTGATGATCCCGTCCTGGTATATCGTGCCGCAATTGGGCGGCTGAGTGGGCGGGGGGAAAGGACTAGAGGCATGTATTCCACGCTGCGGATGGCGCGGCTACGGCGGACACCCGGCGACTTTGCGGCGCTCTTTGCCGTGCTGGTGGTCTGCGCGGCGCTGGCGCTGGGGGCCTTGTGGCAGATCTGGCACACCCAGCGCATCTACACCGGCGTGACCATCGCCGGCGTCCCCGTGGGCGGGCTGACGCGGGCCGCGGCCATGACCCGGGTCAACGCCGCGCTGCTGCGCTTTCCGCTGCCCTCCATCACCGTTAGCTATGGCGAGCGCCAATGGCCCATCACCGGCGACGATGCGCGCGTCACCACAGACCTGCTGGACGCCGTGAACCGCGCCTATCTGGTGGGGCGGCACGAGTCCTGGTCGCTGCAGCTCAACGAGCAACTCGCCGCGACCCTGGGCGGTATGGACATCGCGCCCGCCATCGAACTGGACCGCGGCCAGCTTCGCTATGTGATCTCCCAGATCGCCGGCGAAGTGCGGCGTCCGGCGCGGGCCGCGCTCCAGGTGGCCGACGTCACCGCGCCCGCCCAGCTTGGTGTAGACGTAGATGTGGAAGCGACGGTGGACGATCTCCTCATCGCGCTGCAAGGCCGGGTGGCCGGGCAAGCCCTGGTCGTCCCCCTGCGGGTGATCGAGCTGCCCGCGCCGGAAGCCGTGACCATCGGCCCGGCGGGCGCGCCCGCGGCCACCGGCGCAGACGCGCCCACCAGCCAACTGCCGGGGCCGCTGCTGCTGCGCGACCCGCAATCCGGCCTGGAACTGGCGCTGGACCCGGCGCTGGTGCAGTCGCTCTGGGTCGGCGGCGATGCGCGGCTCATCGACGACGACAAGCTGCGCGCCATCCTGACCGGTTGGGCCGCGCAGATCGACGTACCCGCGCGCGATGCCCGGCTGCGCTTTGACCATGCCACCCAAAGCCCGGTGGTCATCTCGGCCAGCAAGCCGGGCCGCAGCCTTAACATCGAAGCTACGCTGGCGACGGCGCGCGGCGCGTTGACCGCGGGCCGCGCCACCGCCGACCTGATCATCACGCCCAGCCTGCCCGCGGTGGACAGCACGCGCCTGGCCGAAATGGGTATCCGCGAGTTGGTGGCGAGCGGTTCCACCTATTTTGCGGGCAGCAGCACCGCCCGTGTCCGCAACATCGAAGTCGCCGCCGAAAAATTCGTGGGTATCGTAATCCCCCCCAACGGCGTCTTCAGTTTTAACGAGCATGTAGAAGATATTTCGGCGGCGAACGGCTTTGAAGATTCGCTGATCATCTGGGGCGACCGCACCGCGGTGGGTATCGGCGGCGGCGTCTGCCAGGTGAGCACCACCGTCTTTCGCGCCGCGTTCGAGGGCGGTTTCCCGCTGGTGGAACGCTATAACCACGGCTATATCGTCGATTGGTATGGCGAGCCGGGGCTGGACGCCACTATCTTTACGCCCACGGTGGATTTTCGTTTCCGCAACGACACCGGCGCCTATCTCTTGATTGAGCCGGTCGTCGACGCGAGCGGCGGTGTGATCACCTTCAACTTCTACGGCACGCGGCCCGACCGCCAAGTGACCATCGGCGAGCCGGTGCAGTCCAATGT
>CAYJQA010000112.1:9076-11447 GCA_964372065.1 uncultured Litorilinea sp. | reverse complement strand
GACCACATCGGGGGCAATGCCTTCGGTGATGTCATACCACCATTCCGGCTTGCCGTTCGGATACTCGAACGCGATGTAGTTCTGCGGCATGGTAGCGGCCACCTGGACTTGGGCGGCCAGACCAAACAGGCCGTCGAAGATGCCGTGCGGGGCCATCAGGATGCCGTGTAGGTCGGCGTATTCGGCGATCCATTTGAGTTCGGCAATGCCGCCCACGTCGGCTGGGTCCGGCCCGACGATGTCCACGGCGCGGGTCTCGATCAACTCGCGGAAGTTCTGGCGCAGATAGATCTGTTCGCCGGTGTGGATGGGCGTCGAGGTGGCGCGCGTCACATCGCGGTAGATGTCGGCCAACACATAGGGCATATAGTCGCCGGTGATCATGTCTTCCAGCCACGCGACGTTCAGCGGCTCGACGGCCTTGGCAAAGCGAATGGCGTCGGTGGGCGTGAAGCCGGGACCGCAGTCCAGCGCCAAGCCGACCGTGTCGCCGGTGACCTCCTTCATGGCTTCGACACACTCGATGATATGGTTCAGCCCTTTTTCGGTGAGCAGGCCGCGATTGCCGTGGGGCGGACCGGGGACTACTTCACCGTAGAAGAGGTCCGGGTTTTCGCGGATGAGCGGGCCGTGGAAGGCGATGCCTTGCTTGATGATGGAGAAGCCTTCCGGCGCGGCCATCATCTTGCGCATGGCGTCGGCGTAGTCTTCGGGATCAGTGCCGGTCATGGGAAAACGGACGGAGCCGTTATAGACGCGCACCTGGTCGCGCACCTTGCCGCCCAGGAGCTTGTAGACGGGGAGACCCGCGGCCTTGCCCGCAATGTCCCAGAGGGCCATCTCGATGGTGCTGACCGAGCTGCCCCACGGTTTGAAGCTGGCCATGCGACGAATCTTGCGCATCACCCGTTCCACGTTGGTCGGGTCTTCGCCCAAGAGGTAGTTCTTGTAGAAGAGGATGTGCGGCACGAGGTAGGGCTTGGACGACTCGGCTTGGCCGTAGCCGGAGATGCCCTCGTCGGTGACGATGCGCACCACCGGGTTCGAGCCGATGACGGTCGCCTTTAGATCGACAATCTTCACAACAAGACCTCCATGTTCATCTTAATTGGGGTTTGGCGTGAGAATAGCGGACACGATATGGACAGTCGCGACTAGCGCCGGCCAAAGCCGAACTCCGTCGCGCTGAAGAACACGGGAACCATCAGGACACCGCCGAGCAGGATCGTGACAATCTCCAGATAAACCCATCCCTGACCGGCGCGCGCTAAGAGGCACGGCCAGGTGGCCTTGGCCCGCTGGCGCTGCCGGTAGGTGAAGCGGATCAGGGGCGCATCGGCGGCCTCGAACTCCTCCAGCGGGTGCACATCCCAACCGGCATGGGCAAAGAGCCGCGGGACCGCAAGCACCAGCTCAAAGGCCAGCAGGCCCAGCGGCAGTACGATCGCGGCCACATAGAGCATGATCCCCAGCAGCGCGTCGAGCCAGAAGGCTGGCACGGGGCTGTAATGGGCAAACAGGTCAACCCATAGCCAGGCCAGGAAGATCAGCATGGGCGAGGCCAAGACCCAGTGCCAGAGACCCGCGGCGTCGGGCGTCGTCTCGTATAGGTCGGCGGGCACGATGCGGCGCGCGACGTGGGTGGTAGCGTCTGTCTTGTCGGCCATAGTGAGAATGGTCTAGGTCTACGGTTTGGGCCGGCGGGGCTTGGCAGGCTTGCCCGACTTGCCCGCTGCCGGCGGATTGGGGCGCTTCGCCTGCCGGAGTTTGGCGTAGCGCGCGTTGAAAATCGCCAACCACTGTTCCACTTCGGCGGCGGTCTGCCGCACTTCCGTCTCGTGGCCGGGTTCCGGCGCGGGCCGCTTCGGCGCAGCGAGCCGCGCCACAAACTCATCGCCGCGCCAGGCAGTCACCCCATGCACGAACGCCTCGTCGAGCAGGGCCGCGTCGTTGGACACCAGGATCAGGCCCGGTACCGGCTTGCGGAGCCGCCGCCGGATCAGGTCGTCGGCTTGGGTCGGGTCCGCCGCGAAAATGACGTCGACCCCGGCGCCGCCCATCTTGACGTTGCGACCGCCGGGGACGCCGCGGTCAAAGATGACTGTGATCTTGTCAGGGTAGCGGCTCTTCCAGACTTTGAGCCGGGCCACCAACTTGGCCTCGTCGTCTTCGTCGCTCAGCCGGATGTCGGCAAAGACCTTGGCCCCAATCAGATTGTGGCCGTCGATCAGCAGCGGCACGCGGTCAGCCCTCGCCGTCGCGCCAGTGAAGCTCCGGGCGCAGGCGGTTGCGATAGCGCCACCACAGGCCCACGGGATAGCCCACCAGCTTGGCGATGTCGCCCGCCGGCGCGATGTACCCTTCCTTGGCG
>CAYJQA010000112.1:0-9066 GCA_964372065.1 uncultured Litorilinea sp. | reverse complement strand
GACCAGGGCTGCCGCCAGGAGCCTTTCCTCCGCCGGCAGCGCGGCCCCCAGGGTCGCCAGCCGCTGCCAGGGGCGGCGGCAATAGGCGATGACGCCCACCAGCAGACCGGCCCAGCCGAGCCATCGGGCAAAGAAGCCTCCCCACGCATGGCCCAGCAGCGCGGGAATCACGACAAGGTAGAGCGCATAACGCAGCGCGTGGCGCGTGCGCCAGAGATCGGCCTTGCCGTCGCCGCGTGCATAGCGGTAGTACTGGGTCCAGAACTGGTCCAGCGTACTGCGCGGGCGGAAGTAGACGACCGCGTTGGGCCGCCAGACAAACGCGCTGGGACGGTCGGGTTGGAGCCGGTTGACGGCGAAGTCAAAGAGCAGGTCTTCGCAGTAGTCAAGCCATTCGGGATAGCCGCCCGCCCGGACCCAGGCATCCTTAGTGAAGGCTACCGACCGGCTGCTGGGTAGAAAGCGGTCCGGGTTCACGTCCTCGCGTGCAGGCAGGACGGTGGCGGCCATCGCCGTTTCAAATGCGCCGTCGTGCTCCGGCAAGAAGAAGCCCGCCGCGGCGATGGGAACGTCCGCGCCGCCTGGCTCACGCCAGGGCGCGGTGAGTTCGGCCAGCCATGCCGGGGCGAGCCGCACACCCGCATCAGTGGCAGCGATGAGAGGACCGTTGGCCGCGCCGATGGCGAGGTTGCGCCCGCGGCTGATGTTTGCGCCCGGTTCTTCCAGGAGACGCACCACCGGCCCATGACCGCGATGGGCGTCCGCCCACCGCCGGATGACGCCGGCGGTATCGTCGCGGCTGCCGCCGTCGCAGAGCACGATCTCATCCGGCGGGAGCGTCTGCCCGGCCAGCGAGTCCAGCAGACGCGTGATTGTCCCGGCCTCATTGTAGACGGTGACGATTACGGACACTGGCATGGGCGTTGGCACGGGCAGTTGCATACGTTCATTCTGCCCTAGCCGCGGCGCATTGCCAAGCGGAGCACCCTAACGCGCCGGGCGGGTGGGGGGCGTGTAGTCCGGGTTCGGCCACTCGATGAGCGTCGACCAGTTATCCGATGCGCTGTCCTCGATATAGTCTTCGATCAAGCCGCGCACCACAAAGCCTATACGCAGTTGGAAGCTGAGAGTCGGATCGCGCAGTTCGCCCGCCACTACCCGATCTACGTACTCGGCGACGGACAGGCGGCCCTTGTAGGCCGCGTAGCCAGGGATGAGGCCACCGCCGACGATCCCGCGGCGGTTGGCGCGCCGCACCAGGTCCATGCGCGCGGCATAGAGGCGTCGCCCGATGCCGCGGCCCTGGTAGGCGGGATGGACGCTGATGTCCGCGCCGCAATAATAGGCCCCGTCAGGGTCGTGGTTAGTGAAGTAGGAATTGGCGCAGATCGCGAGAAACGTGTGCTGCGGGTGGGCGAAGTCGAAGTCAATGAAGAAGCCGGACCCCTGCCCCACGACTTTGCCGTTCAGGAGCGCGACAAACTGGCCTTCGCGGAAGATGCGGTACTGGGCGGCGTACTGCTCGGCGCGCATGAGGATATGGCTGCCCACCGTGGGAAAGACGGCGCGCTGCAACTCCTCCAGCGCGGCGAAGTGTTCCGGTGCGAGCGTGACGATGGCGAGGCCGTCGAGCGAGTGGTCAGATCGTGGCGGCGGCAATGGACGCCTCCAGGACATCCAGCCCCTCATCCAACTCGGCGTCGCCGATGGTCAAGGGGACGAGGGTGCGGATACAGTTGGAATAAAGGCCGGCGCGGAGAAGAATGAGGCCGCGGCGGTAGGCTTCTTCCACCACGCGCAGCGGGCAGGCCGTGTTGGGCGTGGGGTCGCCGCGCCCGGCGATGAACTCTACCGCGGCCATCGCGCCCAGACCACGCACGTCGCCGACTACCGGGAATTGGGCCTGCCACTGGCGGAAGCGAGCCATGAGTAGCTCACCCAACTGTTCGGCGCGCTGGCAAAGGCCATCCCGGTCGATGGTTTCCAGCGTCTTGAGCGCGGCGGCGCAGGCCAGTGGATTGCCGCCGTAGGTGCTGCCGATGCCGCCGACATGGGGCGCGTCCACGATCGCGGCGCGTCCCGTCACCGCCGCGATGGGCATGCCCGCGGCGATGGACTTGGCGGTTACCACCAGGTCGGGGTCAATCCCGGCGTGCTCATAGGCGAACCAGCGACCGGTGCGGCCAAAGCCGCTCTGGACTTCGTCCACGATCAGGACAATGCCGTGCTTGGTGCAGAACTGGCGCAGACGGCGCAGGTACTCGAAGGAAGCGGGGATGAAGCCGCCTTCGCCCTGCACCGGCTCGATGATGACCGCGGCGACCGCGGCCGGGTCCACGTGCGCGACCATGGCCCGCTCCAAGTCCTCAAAGCACGTCATGTTACAGAGGTTGGCCTGGCGGCAGTGGGGGAAGCGGTAGCTGTAGGGATAGGGGACCCGGTAGATTTCGGGCGCAAATGGGCCAAAGCTTTTCTTGAACAGCGCATACTTGCTGGTGAGTGACATGGTGAGCAGCGTGCGCCCGTGATATGCGCCTTCGTAGGCGATGACTGCGGGGCGGCCCGTATAGGCCCGCGCCATCTTGATCGCCGTCTCGACCGCTTCCGCGCCCGTGTTGCACAGGTAGCTTTTCTTGGGGCCGCTGATGGGGATGAGGTCGTTGAGCCGTTCCGCCAGGGCGATATACGGCTCATAGGTTCCGACGATCATGCAGAGGTGAATGAGCTGTTCCGCCTGCTCGCGCAGGGCCGCGACCACGTCCGCGGGCGTATGGCCCACGTTGAGCGCGCCGATGCCGCTGGTGAAGTCGAGAAAGGTGTTGCCGTCCACGTCGGTGATGGTCGCGCCGTGGGCGCGGGCCGCGACGATGGGCGTGGAGCGAAACAGGCTGCGCGAGACGGCGGCGTCGCGACAGGCGAGGACGGCCTGTGTCTGCGGTCCCGGCAGCGCGGTGCGGAGCTGGATGGCGGGCATGGTCAACCGGCTTTCGTGTAGGGAGTGGGCAAAGGTGGGCGGCGGCGACGCCATACCCACCCCAGCAGGAGCAGGATCGCGATCAGGGTGAGCCAGGGGAGCGCAATCGCCAGCACCGCCGCGATCAGCGCGCCGACCCACTCGCCGGTGGCGACGGCGAAGTTGCCCAGCCCCAGGGTAGTGGCCGACGACAGCCCGCGCAGGACGACTGCGCCGGTCTGGACTAGCCCGGCGGTCCCACCCCCGGCGATGACCGCCAGCGTCCAGGCGAGCAGCGGCGACATGCCGGTTACGACGGCGGCGGTCGCGACGATGCCCGCGATCACGGCTGCGGGTGTGGCGACGGTGTCCAGCAGGTTATCCAGCCAGGGCACATAGAAGGCGGCGATTTCCAATAGGGTGGCAACGGCGAACATGAGCAGCGCCGGCCATTCGCCGATCCACGCCCAGCCCGCGGCCAGTTCGAGTTGGCCCGTCTGCGCGGCGATGCTCATCACCAGGAAGGGCACGAAGATGCGAAAACCGCACGCCGCAGCGAGACCGACGCCGAGGGCCAGACTCACGGCCGGATCGGCAAAGCTCATGATGTCCATAGGCGCGGGCCGTCAACCTTCCTGCCAGAAGGGCGAGGGGTCAAAGCCGTTGGCCAGCAGCCATTCGATGGCCGGCCCGTACCAGCGGACGCGATTGAGCGCGACGCGGCCGTTCTCGTCAAAGTGGATGCCTTCGTCCTCCAGCCGAGCGCGCTGCTCGACCGCGCCGCCGCCATCGGCGCGCGGGCTGATCTTGCCCTGGGCGTTGATCACGCGCTGCCAGGGCACGTCAGGCTCGTCGACTGCGGCCATGGCGTAGCCGACCATGCGCGCCGTACAGCCACCCACAATGGACGCGATTTGGCCGTAGGTGGCAACTTTGCCGGCAGGGATCTGCCGCACAACGGCATAGATGCGGGCGCGCAGCGGCGCGGGGACAGATGGGACTGGGTGAGATGAGGTTGGCATAGGCGTTAGGTGAGGTTGGGACGCTCAGGAGCGACAAGGATCAAGTAATCATTCGCGACCAGGGCATAGTCGGGTGGCGGATTGGAGAGTACCGCGCCCGCTGCGCCGTGCTGCACGCCGATGACGATGCAGCCATGCTGCCGCTTCATACGGGCCAGCACATCCACAAAGGATTGGCCCAGGGCCGAGTCCGGGACGGGCACTTTGTATAGCTCGTCGCCGTGGTCCGTACTGAGCCAGTCACTGATGACCTTGGTGATGCCGTGGTCCAGCGCGGCGCGGGCCAGCATACCGCTGGTCACGTCGCTGCTGACGATCACCTCGTCGGCGCTCGCGCGCTGGACGTGGCGGACATTGGCATCGCTGACCAACTCCACGATGGTGTAGACGTTGCGATTAATGCTTTCGATGGTGAGCGTCGTCAGCACCACCTTGGCGTCGCGGGTGACGGGGTCGAGGCGGTCGTCGCCGAGGATCACGACCGTGTCGGCTTCGGCCAAATTGGCGCGCGCCAACGTGTCGTCGTTGACGGCCCCGGCGACGAAATAGAGGTTGTCATCGTCCACCGGCTTGGAGGGGATGTCGGCCACAAGCACAATCGGCTGTGCTGCGGTCTTGGGGTCAGCCCGCAGGTCGCGCAGGATGGCATGCGTCCTGTGATTCCATTCGCACAGGACAATATGATGGTGACAGCGGTGGGCGATCAAGCCGCGCTCCTCCCGTAACTTGTGTTGCACTAAGACGCTGGCGACTGTGGCGCTGAACATGCCCAACAGCCCGATCCCGAACAGCATCACCGTCACGGCGATCACACGGCCGCCGACCGAATGGGGCGAGATGTCCCCGTAGCCGACGGTGGTCATGGTGACAATGGTCCACCAGAAGCCGTTCAACGGGGTGATGTCCGGCTCGACGTAGCTGATGGCGAGTGCGCTGACGACGATGATGACTGCCATCAACCCAAGCAGCCGGTGCAGATTCTCGCGTACCAGAAATCGCCAAAAGCGCCGGAAGATGGTCGTCACGGTGAAGCCTTCATGGGTCAAGGCGCTGCGTTAGGTCTTGGGTGAACTGCTGCCAAGCTGCGTCGTCGGCTGTCCAGCGCAGCAGATGCGTGTGGCCCGGATGGTCGCCCGCGCCGAGGCCGGGCAGGAGCGGCGCAGTCTTGCCGGTTGCGACCAGCCACGCGAGCAACTCCCGCTCGCCGGTGCGGCCGTCGCGGACCAGCGCCACTTGTGTCACCTCGGCGGCGGGCAGGTCCAGCAGGTAGTCGATATGCCAGCGCAGCGTCTTGCCGTCTGTCGCATGGGCGGCAGGCCACCCCTGGCGGCGGAGATACGCCAACAGCGCATCGCGCAAGCCGTGGGGCGGCAGATCCCCCGTGCGTGTCAGATGACGAAGCACGCGGCGCGGCAATGCATACCCGGTGTGGCGACTCTGCGCAGACCCAATATACAGGTAGTTGCCCGGCTCCACAACCACCGCCGCGCCGTTTGCAAAGCGACCAAAGACCACGCGCGCGGCCTGGGTGATCGCAATGTGCAGGATGTAGGCGCCGGACCACGGGCCGCGGCCCAGGTCCAGAATCGGAGTAGACATCAATGCGTCCCGGTGAGTACGACGGTCGCGCTCCCCTAACACCGGCCCGTCGTCGCCTTGGGGGTAGTATAATCGAAACGAACGTAGTCATTTCAAGTTGCACAGGAACAGGTGAACATGACTCCCTCCGCAGTTGTCCACATCGATCCCCAGCGGCCCAGCCAGCCCTACAGCCGGATGATCTTCGGCCAGTTCTTGGAGCACTTCCACCGCCAGGTGTATGGCGGCGTCTTTGAGCCCGGCTCGCCGTTGGCTGACGCCGACGGATTTCGGGTTGACGTGATCGAGGCGCTGCGCGGCCTGCGTGTCCCGGTGATACGCTGGCCGGGCGGGTGCTTCGTGAGCGCCTATCACTGGACCGACGGCATTGGCCCCCAGCGTACGCCCACTTACGATAAGGCATGGCGGGTCGAAGACTCGAACACCTTTGGTACGGACGAATTCATCGCCTGGTGCCGCAAGATCGGGGCAGAACCCTATATCTGCACGAATGCCGGTACGGGCACATCGGAAGAAATGAGCGACTGGGTGGAATACTGTAATCTGCCGAACGCCGGTCGCTGGGCACGGCTGCGACGGGCAAACGGCCACCCTGATCCGCACAACGTCGTCTACTGGTCCATCGGCAACGAGAACTACGGCGACTGGGAGATGGGGGCCAAGACCGCCGCCGAATGGGGCCGGTTTGTCGCCGAATCGGCCAAAATGATGAAGCGGGTGGACCCCTCCATCCGGCTCTTGGCTGCCGCGCTGCCGGATGTGGACTGGACGCTCAACCTGCTGCGCCAGGCGGGCAAGTACCTGGACATGGTCTCGATCCACGGCTACTACGACCGGCTGTCCCAGGTCGATGAACCGTGTGGCTATCGCGCCGCGGTCGTGCGCGGCGGGCGGGTCGAACAGGCGATCCGGCTCACTGAGCAGATCATTGGCGTGGCCGGATTTGAGGGCAAACTCGGCATCGCCTTCGACGAATGGAACCTGCGTGGCTGGCATCATCCCGTCGGCAATTCGCCGGAGGCCATCGCTGCCCGCGATCGCAACGACATCAATGCTACCTACACGATGGCTGATGCGGTCTTCTCTGCCGGCTTCCTCAATACCTGCCTGCGCCATGCCGATTCGGCACGCATGGCAAACATGGCTCCCATCGTGAACACGCGCGGTCCCCTATTTGTCCATCCTGAGGGCATTGTGCGGCGGACCACCTACCACGTACTCGCCATGTATGCGACACTGCTGGGCGACCACGTGGGCGACGCGTTCGTCGACAGTGAGTTGTTCGAGCATGAGGGGGCGGCAGTCCCGGCGCTGGACGTGGTTGCCACGTGTGACGACCATAATCAGGGATGGCGGCTGGCGCTGGTGAACCGGCTGCCCGATCAGGAGCTTACCTGCACTCTACGAATAACCGGGACGCTACTGCCGGCGGGGCGCTATGCGGCCACGGTGCTCAGCGGGGACAGCCCTGACGCGTACAACGACATTGCCGGCCCTGACCGCGTCGTTCCGCAAGCGGTAGAACTGGCTTGCGTGGATGGGGCCGTGTGTCTACCGCCCCACTCCGTCACGATCCTCTCCCTGTAGGGCCGCACCGATGCGTGGTCGAGGCCGCGCCCGCCAGCGCCAACCTGTGCGGCTGCGCTGGCGGGCGGCGAACCCCTGGCTTACTCGATCCAGGACTACCAGATGTCGGCAAAGCCGTCGATCAGGCGCGCGATGTGGCGCGCGCCGTTGACAAAGTCGCTGATGCGCATGTTCTCATCGGGCGCGTGGCCGTTGGCGTTGGGATACCCGATCCCGGCATGGACCACCGGGATGTTCCCTAGCGGGCCGGAGAAGGCATAGGCCGGGCTGCTGCCGCCGCCCAACGGGCTGGGCGTGCGCGGGGGCACGCCGTAGACTTCCTCGGCAGAAGTCAGCGTGAGCTTCACCAGCGGGTCGTCCATGGTCGCCTTGAAGGGCCACATCATGCCGAACGTCTTTACCGCGACATCCGTGAATCCCTGCGCGTCCAGGTGCTTGCGCAGCAGATCGACGATCTCTTCGGGGTTCTGGTCGGGCACCAGCCGGAAGTCGATCTTGGCCGACGCCTTTGCCGGGACGATGGTCTTAGTGCCCGGTCCCTGGTAGCCGGTGGTGATGCCCTGGATGTTGCAGGTCGGCTCGAAGACGGAGGCGTGCAGCTCCTTGCCGGTGCGGCCGAGGACGAAGCGGTCGATGCCGTAGGTCTGGCGCAGGAACTCAGTTTGATCGACCTGGGCGTCGATGAGGGCCAAGTCGGCCGCGGACGGCGGGATGACCCGGTCATAGAAGCCGGGGATGAGGATACGCTCATCCGGCCCCTTGATGGATTCCAGGGCGCGCAGCAGCCGCCAGACCGCGCTGGGGAAGATGTGCGCCCCGCCGGAATGAGCGTCGCGGCTCATGGTCGTGACGGACAACTCGAACGCGACAATGCCGCGGAAACCCAGGCCCGTCCCCGGCCGGTCCTCATGGTCAACGCCGCCGCCCTCCCAGAGCGCGCCGTCGGCGGCCAGCAGGTCCAGGTGCTCGCGGACGAATGGGGCGATGTTGGGTGAGGAGACTTCCTCTTCGCCTTCGACCACAAAGACCATGCCGCAGGGCAATTCACCGCCGTGGGCGGCGCGCACCGCGTCGATGGCGGCCAGGCGGGCGATGATCTCGCCCTTGTCATCGTTGACGCCGCGTGCGAAAATCTTGCCGTCGCGGATCGTCGGCTTAAAGGGCGGCGTGGTCCAAAGCTCCAGCGGCTCCGGCGGCTGCACGTCGTAGTGGTTGTAGAACAGGAAGGTGCGCGGAGAAGCGCCCGGTGCGCGGCCCACCACCACCGGCGACCCCGGCGTTTCGTAGGTCTGCACGGTAAAGCCGCGACTGGCGATCATCTCGGCGACCAGCGCTGCACACTCGCGGATGCCCTGGCCCGTGGCCGAGACGCTGGGCTGGGCACAGATGCGCTTGGTTTCCTGGATGTAGCGGTCGAGGTTCTGTTCGATGTACTGGTCTAGCTGACGATTGCGGTCACTCATGGTAACGTTCCTTGCTAGTGTTCAAGGTAGGGGGACGATGTGGGCGGCGAGTATCCGCAGGGCACGCGCCTCGTCCCGGTTGCTTGCGAAGGAGATTCACGTGCGCCTCAACTACACGCTCTCGCGGCGGGCGGTCTTGCTGGGCGGGCTGGCAGGATGGATTGCCGGCTGCACGTCGGGACGCGCCGGCGACCTGGGCTATTCAGTGGCCGTGGACGGCGAGGGCAACCGGGTCGGCCTGAGTCGCGCCGGCGACATCGTGTGGGTGGATGTGCGCTCGGAACGCGGCATTGGGACGGCGCTGATCTTTATCGCCGCGCCAGTCCCCCAGACGCTCAGATTCCGCCTCTACCTGACCGGGCTGGAGAAGTTCCGGCTCTGGTGGGACGGGCGCACGGTCACGGCGTCTGTGTCGCTGGCAGACCCCCGCGCGGTACAAGCG
>CAYJQA010000111.1:3905-11454 GCA_964372065.1 uncultured Litorilinea sp. | reverse complement strand
CCCTTGATGTTAGGAATGTTGGTGTTGGCCTCCTCGATCATGGGGATCGCCCGCTCGGGCGCGCTCAGGAACTGCAGGAAATCGAGCGCAACCTCCATCTTGCCGCCCTCGATGGCGGTGTTGGTGATGGCCAACTGCGTCGAGTGCGCGCCGCCGATGCCGCGGATAAACGTGCCCGTGCCAAACTCGGAGGTCTCGGTGGTGATGGGGGGCAGCCAGAAGGTGCCGAACTCGAAGTCACGCAGCGGGTCGGCCAGGATGGGCACGACCTGCCAGGTGCCGACCCACGCCATCGCGCCCTTGCCCGTCAGCCACAGATTCAGGTGATCCTTGTCCGCGGTCCAGTCGCCCTGGAGGTACTGGGACCACTCGGCGAACAGCCGCAGCCATTCCTGCTGCTGCGGGTCGTTGAAATTGAGCCAGCCCTTCTGCGCGCCGCGGCAAAGCTCCTCGTGATTGGTGAAGCCGTTGGGGTCGAGCGAATCCAGATTCCGGATCACGTCGAGCGCGGTGCCCTCGAACAGGGCGACAAACGACCAGTCCACATGGTTGATGGGGGACTGGGCGACGAAAGGCACGTAGCCGGCCGCCTTGAGCTTCTCTTGGATCGCGACGAACTCGGCCCAGGTGGTCGGCGGCTCAACGCCGGCTTCGGCGAAGATGGCCTTGTTGTAGACGATGCCGGTCGCCACTAGATCGATGGGCAGCCCGTAGAGCGCGCCGTTGGCCTGGATCTTGGCGCGCGTCGTGTTTTCGAAGAAGAGATCCCACCATTTGGTGTTGCCGTCGACGTAGGGGTTGGGCTGCTCGAGGTACGGCATCAGGTCGACAAACCAGTTGTTGTCCTTGTACTGGTAGGCCCACTCATTCTTCATGATCATGATGTCGGGCGCGGTGCCGCCGCTGAGCAGAGGCAGGGCCCATTCCAGGTAGTTAGCCACTTCGGGGGCCACGTAGTTCGTAATCTTCACATTTGGATGGAGCTGGGTGTACGCCTCGGCGATCTCGGTGAATTTCGTCAGCGGCTCCAATCCTTCACCCCGCACGACACCGGGTGTATAGTTGCCCACATGCACCACCAGCTCGACCTGCTCTTGCTCTGTTGCGGGGCCTGCCGGCGCTTGCGGTGCGGCCGGGGCAATACAGCTAACCAGGACCATCATCACCGCAGCCATTATTGCCATCAGTCGGGCTATGCGGGACCACATCTTCTTGTGCGCTAACATGGTTTTCTCCTCATGGAAGTTCACTGCATTGGGCGCATCATTCGAGGAATCGACCGCAGACTGATTCCGGGTCATTGTTTCATTCGGTACCCCTCCCTTTGACAAGAAGACCGATCAGCCCTTGCGTTCCAGGTTATAGTCTTCCGGATTGCCAATATGCTCCACCGCTTAAGCCAATGCCGTCGCCTACCGTCGCTGAGCAGCGGGCGCGGCAAATCGCATCCCCACAACCTAGGCCGCTGTAGTGGGCGCCCGGGCACCTGTTGTCGTTCCCTCGCTGCTGTGGCTCGCCGTGGACTCACGCACCACCAGGACCGGCTCCATGACGATCTCCGTTTGACTTGGCTGCTTTCCGTCGATCAGATCGAAGAGCAACTGAAATCCCAGCCTAGCCAGTTCAGCTTTCGACTGGCGCACCGTCGTCAAAGGCGGATTCTGATAGCCCGCCCCGTCAATATCATCGACCCCCACCACAGAGACATCTTCAGGAATGCGCAGGCCGGTTTCGCGCAGCGCGCGCATCGCCCCGATGGCCAGGACGTCCCCGGCCGCAAACAGCGCCGTGAAGCGCTGGCCGGCAGCCAGTAGCCGCTGCATAGCCGCGTACCCATTCGGGTAGTCCCAGCCGTCCCCCGTTTCAACTGCCAGCGCTGCCAGCCCGTGGCCCTCGAGCACCTGCCGGAAACCGAGCAGCCGATCCCGCGACATACGGACCAACTGGGGACCGCTGATGTGGGCGAAATCCGTATGGCCAAGCGCCAGGAGATGTTCGGCCGCCAGGCTGCCGGCGCGCGCATTGTCGAGCGCGACGGACGGGCCGGTGTAGGGCTCCGGAATACGGTCGATGGCAACCGCCGGAATGCCTTGGGCCTGGAGGAGATTCAGGCCAGGGCACTCATCGCGCGCGGCGATAAACACGACGCCATCTACCCTGCGCTCGACCGCGGCGTCAAAATAGATGACTTCCCGTTCCACGTTGTCGTGCGTGTTGTAGACGACAAGGCTGTAGCCGGAGATGCGAGCATAGTCTTCCGCGGCGACGACGACTTTGCCGATAAACGGGCTGGCAGTATCGGAGACGATCAGCGCCACGGCCCCCGTCCGGCCCGTGCGCAGGCTGCGTGCGACTTTGTCGAGCCGGTAGCCCAGTGATTCCACCGCGCGCCGGACCCGCGCCTCTGTCTCTGCGGAGATGCCGGGCTTGCCGTTGAGGACGGCGGAAACCGTCTGTTTGGAGACGCCGGCCAGGGCTGCTACATCCTGCATAGTGACTGCGTTGCGCTTTGCCATATCCACATTTCAGAAAAGACTGAGAGGTGACCAGTTGATCGCAGTTCGCGGAAATGCTTCTACTATTCGCGCGTCTGAGATGAAGTGCGACAGGATAGGTTGTTGGCTGCAATATGAGGACATTGCGCAGGGTGCCGCCGAACAACGTTTTCATCACATGATCGATCACATGATCGATCATGTGATCGATCATATTCTACAGGAATGCGATGGTGTTGTCAAGACTCTATTTCCTGAGTCAATAGCACTATCTTTGCAGTTTATTGGGGTGAGAAATAGCGACATGGTTCACCATGGTGTAGAAGAGAGGTGCCAACCATTCTTCTACCGAACAGAGGACCAGGTGAACCATGCGCCTTCCGATCATATGCTTGGATGTTCACTTCGCCAACTTTCTTTCTCGCTATCGGCAGTGTTTCAGCAAGCCCCAGTACCAGTATTTCGTCACCATACTGCTGGGGTTGCTGCTGTGCCGGAGCGGCAGCACGCTTTCGGGGATCCTGCGCCAGGTGGAGAAGTGCGTGTCGTTGTCGGGTGTCAGTCGCTTTCTGGCGCAGTCGCCGTGGGCGACGCAGAATCTGAGCGAGACATCGTCTCCTTCGACGTGTCCCCGCTGGCGCCGATTGTCGCGGTCAGCGACACCGTGCTGCTGAAGCTCTTCGTCGTAGATAACGCCGAGAACTGGGGCAACACCGGCCGCACCATCGACGCTCATCAGGTCTTGGCGGCCTGGCAAGAAGGCGATGGGGCCAACATGCAGCCGGGCAACTTGACCCAAGCGGAGTTCAACCCGTTCCAGAATCGGGGCGACGGTCCCGGCGTGACGTGGAAGTGCGCGGTCGATGCCGAGGTGCACAACCAGCGAACGGACTGCGAGACCCCGTGGAACGGCGGCCTGTTCGATCCAGCCCCGACCGACACGGTGACCATTTACAAGGATTTTGCCGGCAACAGCACGCTGCCGCCCACAACCGCCACCACCGGCTGGATCGAGTTTGACATCACCGCTGACGTTCTAGAGTGCCTTGCGAGTGGCGCGCCAACATGCAGTTGGTTGATTAAGAAGACGCAGGAGGGGCAGGAAGGCCGGGTCGAGTTTGCGACTAAGGAGGGCGCCGCGGCCCTCTACGATGCGCTGTATGGGGAACCCGTCGCCCCGCGCTTGGAGTTGGCAATACAGGCTAGCAGCGTGACTGGTAACACCGCTGCTGATGTCACGTCGCCTGATGAAGGAGTACCAGCCCTGAGGCTCCCGCTGATCGGCAGCTGGGCGACCTTGGGTGGTAACGGAATGGGATCGAGCGCTGAGGGCGACGTGGCTGGGCACCCACCGACGGTATTATTGGCACAACCCATCGACAGCGGTCCGAGCAGGTTGTTGCTGCCGGCGCTGACGCGCTAAACGAATGGGTCGGTCCTCCTGTGTGACGACGAGCCGAGTCGACCGCGACATAGCGACTCGGCTCCTTTTCATCAGTGGGACAGTAGTGCCGTCCATCCAGCGAAGACAGCCTGACGGATGCCAACATCAGCGCGGAATCGGGTGTAGAAGACGCGCAGAGACAGGTGTTCCTGCCCCTGTTCGTCCGCTAGGGGCAGCCGAGCAGCTTTCGCATTTGGGGCAGACAGCGCGTCCATACTCGCATTGACCGAACCCGCCTCGAATGTGAGGCGGGTTCGCCGTTTTGCAGTGTGGTTCAAGGGGCGACGCAGACTCTGGAGATAATGTCACTTATCTCCAGAGTTGAAACGTAGCCTATAACAGCGCCACCAATGCGGTAGCGCTATTTTGTCGCCCAACTTTGGCGCGCCCTGACAAGTTCCAGAGGTGGTTCGTTCATTTTATATCGATCCTCAACTAAAATTCGGGTCTCCGACACATTTTGTCCGAGACCCGAATTTAGAGTATCAAAAACAGCATTCGAAGACATACTGACGGGTAGTACCGTGACGCTATCTCACGGTACTACCCCCTTTCTCGGGTCGATGCGGAGCGGTCTTCAGGGCTCAATCCGCCAGACGTGCACCACGGGTTTGGCACCGTCGGCAAAGAGCTCCAGCAGGTAGAGCAGGCCGTTCTCGCGGTCGTAGGCCACATCGCCGATGCGGTAGCGACGCTGCACCCCTGTGCCCAGCCCTTCCAGATCCGGCCCGGCCGGGCTCAAGAACAGAGACTCGTCAATGCCCAGGACGGCATACGGCTGAGGTTCCCAGGAGGCCATCTCACCGGCCGCCACGCGCGCCAGATCGGCGGGATCGTAGAAGATGATCTGTGAATCCCAGCGCGTCGTCCACCAGCCGCGGTAATCACCATGACCGGAACACTCTGTGAAATCTGCCGGCGGGCAGGACGAGCCATCTGCCATGCGGCAGGTCAGGAAGTCGAGCACTTCCTCGTCTACACAGGGGTATTCCGGGCCGGCCGGGTTGACATAGCCATACCAGTATTTCGTCCCATTGGACTTTGTCCCGGCGAATATCACAGCCGACTGACCTGTCCCAGTGGTGAGCCAGGCGCCGCCGTTCCATTCGTCGGGATGCTGGTAGCCGGTGAGGCAACGTTCGATATTGGCTGTCTCGGTCGAGTCGGCGTAGCGCAGCAGCGCGGTGGCTTGTAGCGCCGATCCGGTGGGCGGAGGCGGGCCGTTCTCACCCCAGGGGCGATAGGCGATCAGCACCGGCCCCATGCCCGACCAGCCGCCATCCTTGAAGCGACCGGTTGCCAGGTAGCGCCCGCCGATATTGACCTCTGCCCAGGCAGCCGGGATTTCGAACATGTAGTCGTTGACACTGTACCAGGATTGGCCAGCGATGAACCAAGGGCCGTGGAACTCTGGTTGCGACAAATCGAGGTTGAACCAGCCGTGGGTTGCCACGGCCGGATCCGGCTCGATGTGCTGCCCCCAGGCGATGTGGAGGAGGGGGCCGGTGGCCGGGCGATCGAGATAGGTCATGCCGATGCGGACAATCTCCTCCATTTGGGTGAATTGCCCGGTGGTCACGTCGTGAAAGCCCTGGACGAATTCGGCCTGCGGCAGCTCTGCCACATTGCGGGAGAGGGAGGGTGCGGGAACATCGATCTCGGCCACCTGGCTGCCGTCGGGCAGCTCGCCGTAGGGCTGCCGGTCGTGTCCGGTGACAAAGAGCGATCCTGGGAATCCGTCGCTTGGCCCGGAGCGGTCGCCCGTGGGATTGAAGGTCATGGCGTTCCCGCCATACTCGAACGTCTGAGGGCGGCCGGGGCCATCGGGGAGACGAAAAGCCCCCAGGTAGACCAAATCTGACGGTTGGAGCCGCTCACCGGAAGGCGACGGGGGCGTGGCGCTAGCGATGACCTGGGGCAAGAAGACGGTCGCGGTGGGGGTGGCCGCGGGCGCCTGTGGCGAGGCGGAGGCGATAGACGCAGGAGCGACAGGGGGGATGCGATCATTCGCCGTGGTGGGGGTCGCGACAGGGGCGCAGCTCAGGACGATCAATGCGGCGCACAACGCGATGAGCTTGCTTGCGGTGTTCATCTGATTCGCACTGTGGATATCCCTGCCTTTTGGCATGGGGAGGAAGCAGCGCGCCTCCTTTCTCGTTAGATGTTTTGTCAAGGTGCTATGCAACGGCCGTGAAGTCGACGGTATCCGCGACCGGGCAAAGCTAGCTGGCCGCAGCGGACCATGCTGAACAGCCGGTCGTTTCGCTAGCTGCGGGCTTGCGGGACGTACAAGGCGGAACGGAGAGATGTGCCGGTCGTCGCGGTCGATGCCCGCAACTACAACCGTAGACGAGTCCGCAAGGGCCTTGAACAGGTGGGCTACGGTATGGGATGCTCTCACACCCCTGTCAGAGAGCTTGGCCAGCCTATTCCGCGGGGTGTAACGGCCCTCTACGACCTCCAACTTCCCCGCCACCAACAACTCATTCACATCCATCTTGGATGAGAGGGCGCGGATTTTTCTTTTCCTGACAAGCCTTACGCGAGGCAACCAGTGACCTTATCTATCACCGAGCGAGTCAGATCTTTATAGCGCATTCTCCTGTAGCGCTTTGCGTTGGGCTTGCTTGGCCAGGGCCACATAAATGGTCGTCGTCTCAAGGCTCTCATGGCCCAGGGTCTCCTGAATCGTCTTGAGATCCGTCCCCCTGGCTACATGGTGGGTCGCCATGGTATGCCGCAGCGTGTGCACGGAAGCATTGGGGATCTGCGCCAGCTTGAGATATTTCTCGACGGTGTACTGGATGGCCCGCCGGCTCATCGGTGTCCGGAATTTGGTCACAAACAGAGCGCGCGGGGCCACGTCGGGCCGCACACTGAGCCACGTCTTGAGCGCCTGACACGCCTTGTAATTGAGCGGGATGGTCTCGACTTTGCCCCGTTTGCGCGTCACGCGCACCGTCCCGATGTTGTCGGGGTCGCGGCTAATCTTCCGCGGCAATTCTACGTCCTCTAGCGTCAAGCCCGCCAGCTCGGACAAGCGCATCCCGGTCTGCAAGAAGAGTTCGACGATGGCCGCATCGCGCGGGTGGTGGCTGCACGCCCGCAACAGTCCCTTATACTCTTCCTCAGACAGGAAGCGCGGCTCCCGCTTCTTAGGTTGGGGGGCGACCAGCTCGCCGGCCACGTTCTGGGCGACGGCGCCTTGTCGGTGGAGGTACTTGAAAAACGCCTTGATGGCGTAGGTCTTGCGGTTGCGGGTGCTGGCCTGGTAGCCCCGCCGGTCCATCTCGGCCTGGTAACGTTCCAGCGCCGGCAGGTCTACCTGGTCCAGCTGCGTGACGCCCTGTGTGCTCAGAAACGCCGCCAGGTCGCGCAGATCCAAGGTGTAATCGCGGCGGGTGCGCGCGGCCAGGTTGAGGGCCGGCATACCCACAGTCTCAAAAAGGGCGATGCCCTCTTCAACGGTTTTCAGTTGTCTAGATCGGTTGTTTGACATCGTAGTGCTGTCAGCGGAAAGCTGGTGTACAATGCACCTGTATATAAGTGTGGATCCATTATAGCTTATCTTGAGCAAAAAGGGGAGCGAGGGGCGGTTTTTTGCGTAGAA
>CAYJQA010000111.1:0-3895 GCA_964372065.1 uncultured Litorilinea sp. | reverse complement strand
GAAGAGGGATTCTGTGCCAAACACTGGCGAAGGAGAACTCCCTATGATTACAATCCTGTTCCTGGCAGCCAATCCCACCGACGCTACCCGGCTTCGCTTGGATAAAGAAAGTCGTGCTATCGATCAAGCCCTGCGTCTGGCCGAGTTCCGAGACAGCTTCGATCTCCGACAGCACTGGGCCGTACGGGTTGCCGACTTACAGGGCTTGCTGCTGCGTCATCGACCGGACATCGTCCACTTCAGCGGCCATGGTAGCCAAGACAACGAAATCGTCTTGGAAGACCAGACGGGCCGGAGCCAGCCGGTCCCGGCGAGGGCGCTGACCCAACTTTTCTCTGTACTCAAGGACAATGTGCGGTGTGTGGTGCTCAACGCCTGTTACTCCGGGGTTCAAGCCCAGGCCATCGCCCAGCATATCGATTGTGTGGTCGGCATGTCAGACGCCATCGGCGATCAGGCCGCTATTAGCTTTGCTGCCGCATTCTACCAAGCATTGGGCTATGGTAGAGATGTGAAAACAGCCTTTGATTTGGGGTGTGTCCAGATTGACATGGAGAATCTGCGTGACCAGGATGTGCCGCAGTTGCTGGCCACAAAGCGTAGTCCATCAGAGATTTTTCTCGTAAGCGATAAGACTGGATCCTCCACAGGTAAACAGGCAGAAGATCAGTTGAGTGGGACTGTTGCTGATAAGCCACAAGATGTCAGGGGATCTAGTGGCGTGTCCTTTGGCAATATCAGCGGCGATGTAAAGGACAACATCATCGCAGGCAGAGACATTACACATGTTAGGAAAGGGGAAACGACTGTCTTTGACCAGCGTGGTCAACAGGTGAACTATCAATACAACGCCGCCGGCGACATCAACTTCGGCAAGAACCAGGAACTGGAGCATCAACTCACCACAGGGAATGCCGATGCTCGCGCACAGGCAGCAGTACGCGCAGGTGAGAGACCGTATCTCCTCCCGCTCTCTACTTTGAGCAAATGTCTTTCTGAAGATACCGATCCAACAGTAAGATACTATCTCGCGATTGCCATAGGGAAAATCGGCGGTGAAGATGCTGTCGCGATCTTGCAGGCAGCTACTAAATCGGAAACAAATGGCTTTGCCCTGTTAGGTATCACAGAAGGGTTACAGAAGGCGAATTCGTCTGACATCTCGTCTCCACATAGTTCGTAATACGTGACAGGAGGTGGAAAGATGACTGATCTTATGTCTGACACCCACTATCGTATGTCCTGCATGATCGGAACAAAGGAGTTCCTCATGAAAACGACTGTCCAAAAACCCGTTCATGAATGGCGAGTCCGGGTGCTCATCGGCATCAGCCTTATCTGTCTGTCTACCCTGGCCGCGTGCAGCCCCTCTTTTATCTCCGAACCGCCAACACCCGCTGCGCCCACAGCAACGTACGCACCTGCACCACTATTTACAGATACACCAGCAGAGTCGGTGACGCCTGAACCTACAGACGCGCCCGCGCCGACCAACACACCAACCGCAGCACTGGTGTCGATCGCCTCAATTGCCGAAGATATTGCCGCCGACGTGGGCAAGGTGATGGCTGTTACAGAGGGTAATCCCGATCAGAACATCTTCGTGTTTGAGGAAACTCACATCTCGCCCGCCGGCCAGATTGAAATTGCCATCATGCTGAACCGACTGTACGAGAACTACGATATGCGCCGTATGGGCCTGGAAGGCGCATTCGCGGAGGATGGATCTCTGGAGCCATATCGACTTCTGAATTCGCCGCCCTTCCGAGCGCGCGATCGGGTCCGCCCCCGAGAAGATGTTATCGTGCAAATGCTGGAGGATGGTGAGACCAGCGGCATGGAGATGATGGCGGTCGTCTATGATGACGTCGAGGTGGTGGGCGTCGAAAACAGGGATGAATACGAGTTCGAGATACCGGAAGCGGCAGCGTCAGCCACGATCGTTTATCTGTACCAGATCGCTGCGCTCGGCCTGACGCCAGGCGAGATCGAGGAGGCCAATGCCCTGATCGAGGAGGAGAAGATCTCGGAAGCCATCGACTTTATCATCAACACGGATGAGTTCACAAAGGAAATGTACGCTCGGCTCAACGATGCGACCATAGTTCTACCTTGTGAGGCGTTGGTTGAGCTTGTTGATCAGATCGACGCTAAGGCGAGGGAGGTGGGGGCCGATGTTACATCCGAGGACAGAGCGAACCTAGAAGCCGTCAGAGAATTCTACCAGCGCTGTTCGGATCGCTCGCATACCATGGTCCAGAACATCTTGGCCCTCGCCGAACAAGTGCCCGGCCAGCCGGTGGCGCTGAGTACCGGTGCTGCACACACAGAAAAGGTGATTGAGCTCCTCACGGACGCGGGGGTATCGTTCGCAGTGCTCCAACCTATCTCCTTAGCCGAGGGACGCACCGCCGGCGATCTCTCATTGGACGCTTACGATCGCAAGCTGCTTGGGCTCTCGGTGGACCCGCCAGGAACGCTTGGCCCTCTATTGGATGGGCGCAAGAAGCCACAGCCGGTTACTAACTCGACCTGGGCTCAGACCAAAGCCGAGATGTCATGGCTGACTACAATGATCGCCCGCGCCGCCGCCGAGGGACAGGAACCGCCCTTTGAGGAGGCGCTGAAGGAGGTATTGCCGGCGCTCCACAACGTCACATTGGTGCCGGACAGCATCCAGATCGTCGACGGGGACGTGGTCTTCAGCGCAACTTTGCTGAACAACGATTCCCAGCCAGTAACAATTTGGGGCCGCGCGGTCAAAGCCGTCGCCATAGGGGAGAAACTCCTTGAGGAACGGCTTTTTGAAAGCCTCGCCAATGTCCAGGACAAAGAGCCTCCGTCCGACGAACCAGAGCCATCTACCCCATCGCAGCCCGTATTGAGACGAGTTTCTTCTGACACCATCGCCATATATTCAACAGATCGGGCCGTTGTCCTGGCTACAAAACTTCTTCCTTAACCCGCTGCACAAATCTCGGCCTGCACTTTAGGGAGGGGAGGTAGACCCCTCCCTAACAATACCCCGCCAGCGAATCTTGCGTCGTTCGGTCTCAAAACCGTTTCGCCAAGAGTGATACTGACGGCAAAGTCCTTTGATTTTATGACAATACATTTCAGAAGTCGTGGCCCTGCGTTAAAATGCAGACACGAGCCAAAATAACTTGGCTGATGAACTGTGAGCGATTATCACACTGCTCATCTCAAAACGCACGACGAAGCTGGCGCGTCCCTGCAACAGCGAACGCCAAACGTTAAACAGGATCTTGCACGCGCTGAAAACGGGCTGCGCAAAGCAACACCAAGGTGGGCAAAGACTCCAAGCGGTGGCGGGAGGGCTGTACGAATGGGACCCAACTCTGGCGCGAATTGTGTGGGCAAGGCTTCACGGGCTCAAAATCGCTCGTCTTGACCTACGTCTCCGCTTTACGCAAACAAAATATCCCGCCACAGCGCACCCACACGCGGCCATCAGCGCCGGTCGCTGAGTCTGTCGTGCGGCGGTATTCGCCCCGGCAAGCCGCCGTGCTCTTGATACGTCCACAGGAAGAACTGGAGGAAGCCGAACAGCAGGTCGTGGCACACATCACCAGCGTCTCGACTGAGATCGCCTGCGCCTACGCGTTGGCGCAGCGTTTCGCCCAGATGATCCGACAGCGACTGGCCGAGGCCCTGGAGCCCTGGCTCGAATCGGCGCAGTCCCCGGCTTTAGTCGAGTTTAGACGATTTGCCGCGGGCCTCTGTGAGGACAAAGCAGCGGTGGTGGCCGCGCTGAAGTATCCGTGGAGCAACGGTCAGGCCGAAGGCCAGATCAACCGGCTTAAGCTACTCAAACGCCAGATGGTGCGCCGTGTCACGCACAGCAGTATCACTCCCGCAGGGAGCCAGGATTAGG
>CAYJQA010000110.1:0-11495 GCA_964372065.1 uncultured Litorilinea sp. | reverse complement strand
CGAAGCCGGCACGTTCACGGGCGCGCGGGCCGCGGCCGGCGTCTCGGCGCGGCCTACGGTGCAGTATAGCGACGATGGGCGCGGCGTGCCCCGGGGATATGTCCCTCGCCGCGTGGACAAGTGTCCCGTCGCTGCTTACGGCGCGGCTGCCAACTCCCCGGTGGCGAGGTCGTAGCGCCACCCCGCGCCGGTAGCGTCGGTCAAGGTCAGGCTGTCGGCATCATCCCAGGCTACGCCGACGAAGGTGGGCGCGGCGGATTCCAGCAGGACGGTCTGCGCCGCGTCGGGCAGATCGACGCGCACCAGCGCGGATGCGCCCGTGGGTGGACAGAAGGACGCAACTAGCAGGTAGACCAGGGCGTTGCTGTCGGGCGACCAGGCGAGAGGGCCGGGCAAGAGGTCGGGGAGCGCCGCGGCCGCACGGGCGATCGCGCCGCCGTCCACGTCCCAGATAACGACCTCCCGCCCCTGCCAGGCCGCCAGCCGCGCGCCGTCCGCCGAAAGCACGCCGCCGCCAAGGTCGGTGGTCGTCAGGGTGGTCACGTCTAGCCGCGTGACGGGCGGCGTCCAGTAGCCACAGCCGTCGGGCGCGCCGTCGCGGGCGGTGGTGTAGTAGAGATAGCGGCTGCCGGCGGACCAGAAGAGATTCGCCAGACCATACGCGCCCAGCCCGCCGCAGGCAATAGTCTGGGTCGCCGCGACCGTCTGGCTGCCTGTCGCCGTGTTGATCAGGGTGAGTTGCTCATAGGCCAGGTCGCCGTCGCCGATGGGCGCGCAGGCATAGGCTGTGACGGCGGCCTGCCATTGGCCGTCCGGCGAGGCGAGCGGCGTGAGTGTCCGCGGCGCGCCCGCTGCCATGACCGTGGCGACGGGGTCGGGCGTAATGGGGGTAGGTGTGACGGCGACGGGCGTGATCGGTTGGCAGGCGGCAAGCAGGAAGAACGTGGCAAACAGACTACGGGTGACCAGTCGGAATGGCATGGGTTGGCTCCTGGAACAAGGACACATTACCGGCTGCGCGGGGCAGTTAGGCAAGCAACGCCGGAAGCCGTCCGCGAGTTTCACCAGTTTGGGCCGCGGGCTGCCAGACGGCGCAACGCCGTGGGCGGCGGGCCGTGTTCCAGCCGGCGCTTGATCTGGGCGGCGCAGGTGGCGGGGTCGGCCAGCGCGGTATCTACTTCCAGGTCGTAGACGGTGTAGGCGTGCACCAAGGGGAACTGGGCGCGGGCTTGGCCCAATGTGCGATCCTTGCGCGCGGCTTCGCGCTGCTCCAGCACGGCCAACGGGCAGCGGACGCCGACAAACAGCGCAGGCAGATCGGCAAAGAGCGCGGCGCACTCGGCGACCCAGGCCGGCTCGACCAATACATGGTCGGCGATGACATGGTTGCCCGCACGGGCGAGCGCGGCGATGGCGCGGTGCATCCCGGAGAAGAGGGTCTGCCCCACCGGTCCCGCGTGGGTCGCCAGGCCCAGCACGTCATCCCACAACGGCCGGTCGCGGTAGCGCCGCGGCAGCATCCAGATGAACTTGTCGATGCCTGCGTCCAGGAAGGGCGCGTCCAGTGTGTTTTGCAGCGCGGCCACGATGCTGGTCTTGCCCGAACTGGATGCGCCGTTGAGCAAGATGATTGTGCCGGGCGTCATGGCATGGGACTCGTGCCTGCCAGCCAGGCGTAAATGGCGGTGTCGGTGGGGCCGGCGGGCAGGATCAGACGGCGGTGCAGCACGCCTTCGTACAGACAGCCCGCCTTCTCGGCCACGCGGCGGCTGGCGGCGTTATCCACCGCGATCTCCAGTTCCATGCGCTCCAGCCCCACGTCCTCCATGCCCAGCCGCAGCACGGTGCGGACGGCGTCCGTGGCATAGCCGCGGCCGGTACACGTGGAGCGAATCCAGTAGCCGACGCCCCCGCGCTTGTGGTCGCGCAGGATCTCGTTCAGCCCGCAACTGCCCAAGAACTCGCCGGTGTCGCGCTGCTCCACGGCAAAGTAATAGGCGGTGTCTTGCGTCCAGGCATCGCGCCACCAGTTGACGTAACCGGCGGCGTCCTCACGCGTATAGCCGGGCCGGCACCACGTTTCGTAGCGCCCGACTTCGGGGATGGACTCCAGCACGGCGGCGTAGAGGAGATCGATGTGCTCCGCCCGATAGGCGCGGAGCGTGACGAGACGACCGGAGGCAAGGACGCGCATGGGATGGCCCTTTCAGTAGTTGTTTGGCGGCTGGAAGTGACGCCGGCTTATCCGGCGCGCGGCGACCGGCCGGCCAGCCGCCGCGCATGGACGATGCTGGGGACGTCATGCGTCCACGTCAGTCCGATCAGCAGCGGCGGAAGCTGCCAAAGCAGGCGTGGGCGGCGGTGTGGGCGCTGTGTCTCCCGCAGGGCGCGGGGCGCGCGGCCTAGCCGTTGGTCGCGGCGATGTGTTGCGCGGAGAGACGGACCAATTCGCGCAGGACGGCCAAGTCCACATCGGCCAGGCGCTTGATGTAGAGACAGGATTTGCCGGTGGTGTGCTTGCCGAGCTTCTGCATGAGTTCGTTGTATTGGTCAAAGCCCGCCATAATATAGAGCGTGAGATTTTGCTTGCGCGGGGAGAAGCCGGTGAGAAACCACTCGCCTGTGCGCCCGCTGGCATAGGTATAGCGATAGCGGCCAAAGCCGACGATGTTGTCGCCCCAAAGCTGGCCTTCGTGGCCGGTCACATCACGCATCAAGGCCAGCACGGTGAAGCAGTCCTGCCGCCTGCGCTCGTCGTCAAGAGTATAGAGAAACTCCACGACATCGCGGTCGTTGGGTTGGGTCTTGAGTTCGGTCATCGGTCTCTCCTTCGCGGCCACGCAGGGTGGGTTTCCCCCGTTGGTCCCATCTTACCAGACGCCGGGAACTAGGCGATAGCGCACCTTCTGCATGTACGCAGGATAGCCCGCTAGTTCGCGGCTCAGGACCGCCTCCTCGTGGTAGATGCGCACGATCAGCAAAACGACCATGAGCACACTGGAGAACATGGCCCAATACGAACCGAGGGCCAACGGCGAGAAGATGTACATGAGCAGTATGCCCACGTACATGGGATGGCGTACTATCGCATAGGGGCCGGTGTCGATCACGCGCTGGCCCGCGGCCACCTCCACCACGCGCGAGGCGTAGCTGTTCTCGCGGATCACCAGGAAGAAGATGCCGTAGCCGACCAGCACCAAGCCATCGGCGACGACAACGAGCCATATGGGCACGTGGGACCAGCCGAAGCGATAGTCAAAACCGGGCACCAAGTAGGCCAGCAGCAGCCAGATAATGGAGAACCCGATCATCCAACGCTGTGTGTTCCCGCGCTCACGCGTATGCATACGCCGTTCCAGCAGCGCCGGGTCGTTGCGCATCAGGTAGACCAGCACGGCGGTCATGGGCGTCAACAGGATGATCAGATAGAGCCAGGCGTGCCAGTAGGCCAGCGTCCCCGCGGACACAAAGAACATGAAGCAGAGGATCACGATGGCGCTGCCGAAGCGCACCAATACCGTCCGCAGCAACTCGCCGTGTGCAATCGATGGGGCCGTCATGTTGTCGCCTCCTTGTACAGCCGGATCGCCGGTCTGCGTGACGCGCCGCAGCGCACCCGCAGGGCGCACTGCCATTATCCGCCCAGCCGCGCCATAAGATCAACCCTATCGCTGATTCTGAACTGACATTACGCCAAGATGAGCAAGCAAGAGGAGCAAGCCAACATGGACATCCGGCCCTACGAACCGAGTATGGCGACCGCGCTGACCGCGCTTTTCAACGAAGCGGTGCGGCCCGTCCCCCACAGCTATCCTGTGCGGCGGGCGACGCTGGCCGCGGCGCTGGCGGACGTGAGCGAAGACTACGGCCGCGCCTATCGCCACGACGCCGCCGTGTGGGTGGTGCAGGCGGGGACGGACGTGGTGGGCTTTGTCCATACCGCGGTCGGCCGCGTACGCCGCGCTGACGTCGACGAGGCTGGGCTGATTCGCTTCTTGTGGTATCGACCGGGGCAGCGCGCCGCGGGGATGGCGCTGCTGGAGCAGGCCGAAGGCTACCTCGCAGGACTGGGCGCGACGCGCGTGGTTGCCTTCCACGCCCATCATCGCTACCCCTTCTACCAGTTGGGGTCGAGCCATCTGTCCGATCGGATCGGTCACGTGGCCGCACTCTTAGGGCGTCACGGGTACGCGAAGATGGAGGGCGAGGTCTACTTGGACTGGCGCGACTTTGCCGTGGTCGAGCCGGGGCCGGATGCCTTCGATGTGCGCTATACGGTGGAGCATCCCCAAGGCGCAGGGCGGCGGCCCGGTGTGACCGTGCGCGCTTGGCTGGGCGAGCAACAGATCGGCGTGTGCGTCAACCTGTGCGTGGGCGACCATGCGCCCGCGCGTGCCGCGCAAGACTGGCTCTTTACGGACTGGCTGGGCGTCGAGGAGGACTATCAGGGCCGCGGGCTGGGACGGTCGCTGCTGCGGCGGGCGCTGGCCGCGGGTCGCGCCGTGGGCTACCGGCACGCCAGCATTAGCACCGACTGGGGCAACTACCGCGCGTTTGTCTTTTATAGCAACTTTGGCTATCAGGTGTGCGACTGGACCTACGCCCATGCGCGCACGCTGGGGTAAGGGCCGGACGGCTCTATTGCGCGCATCTCATACTGTGGACTATAATGCGGGTGCGAATGTGGGTAATAATGTGGGCGAGGATGCGAAGAACTACCCTTGAGGAACCATGAGAACGATTCAGATCACCATTGACGAGGAGTTGCTTAACGATGTGGACCGGACTGTCGATGAACTAGGGGCCAACCGGTCGGCGTTCATACGCGGCGCACTCCAGGCTGCCTTGCACCGCCATCGCGTCCAGAAGTTGGAAACGCAAGACGCCGGCGGGTACGCTCAACAGCCGCAACGGCGAGACGAGGTGACTGAGTGGCTTGACGAACAGGTCTGGGACGAGCCATGAGGCGCGGCGAAATTCGCTGGTACACCTTCGGTGCCCCGGATAAGCGACGTCCCGTTGTGATCCTCACCCGCACGTCGGCGCTGGCGTATCTGGCCGGCGTCACGGTCGCGCCATTGACGACCACTATCCGCGATGTCCCTACCGAAGTGCTGCTGACGCCTGAGGAAGATGGCGTAGACGAACTGTGTGTCGCCAATCTTCATAATCTGCAAACCATACCCAAGGAGCAACTCGGTTCGCTCATGACCACACTGCGCCGGGCGCGGCTGCGTGAGATCGATCGAGCAGTCTGTTTCGCGTTGGGAATGGATTATCTCGCGCAGTCCACGCCATAGCGCCCGTGCAGGTGGGCGCGCCAGCCGCTCTGGATGTCGGCGGCAGCGACGCCATAGACTGCGGCCGTGAGACTGTCCCACGTGGCATGGTCTTCGAGCGCGGCGACCAGATCGGGCAGACGCTCCGCCCCATAGGTGGCGGCCAGGTAGTCGACAACCGTTGCGAGCGCGACCCCATAGTCGGGATGCAGCCCTTCGCCGCTGACGCCGAGCCGCGACGACAGTTCCCAGGGCGTCGGCGTCAATTCTGCCAGCGCCGCCGGGGGGACTGGGCCGCGGCCGAGCAGGACCGGCGGTTGGCACGCAACGGGGAGGCGCAGCGTGGCCGGTTCCTCCAGCCAGACGCGATGGGCCGCGCACAGATCGGTCGCCAAGTCGCCCGCCTCCACGGAGACCTCTTTTTCGCCGGCATAGATGCGGCGCACCAGCGGCTCCTGCCAACCCGCCAGCGGCAGATCCAACTGCCACAGCTGCCAAAGACCGATCGCCTCCACCAGCGGCTGCCACTGTGCGCCGGCCGGTGTCGGGCGCGCCGTCAACTGGACGGCGCGCTGCATCAGGGCCAGGGCGAGGGCCTGTTCCAACAGCGTCGCGTCGTCGATGGTTGCCGGGGCCAGATACGCCGCGGGGGAAGCCAGGCGCACGGCCTCGCCGTCCGGCGCGACCGTGAACGGCGGCGCGTCGACGCTCACGGTGACGGCGAGTTTGCCCGCCGCCAGCCCAAAGGCGCGCTCGACGGTCGCGGCCAGGGCGTCGGCGGTCTCTGCGACGGCGGCGACCACCGGCAGGTCACGCTCACGGTAGTAGAAGGTTAGCCGCTCCGTTTCCAGCGTGCGCGGCGGACCCCAGAGCATAGTGTCAGGTGGGATGCGCAGCCAACCCGCGTCCGCGCGGCGATAGAAGCGCGTCTGGCGAAAGGCCGGTCCTGCGCCCGGCGTGAAGCGCACCGCCACCACGGTCACGTCGCCCCACGTGTCGACGACGTTCAGGGCGACGGCAGGCAAAGTGGGGGCTGCGCCCGCGGGATTGGCGTTTATCAGCCGGTCGAATTCGGCGTCATACAGCTCCGGGCGGGGGAGCGCGTCCGGGTCCAGCGAGAGGCGGGCGAGCGCGGGGTCATCCTGCGCCACTGCCCACTGCTCCAGGTGCAGCGCGGTCTGGAGTTCGGCGCGGTCCTGGGCCAGCCGCTGCCGCCCCATCTGCCGGACCCCCAGACACACAACCAGCGCTGCCAGCAACAGCAGCAGCGAGGTAGCCGCCCACCGGCGACCATAGCCACTAGACCGCACGGTTCTCTGGGGTGCTGCGCTCGTGGGCCGGGATGCGGTGCGGGCTGTCTGCCAGTCCTGCTCGCTATCGCAGAACGTCCACTCGACGGCAGGGGCGTGGCGGGTCATGGTGGTATCGCCCTTCCTCATTGCAGCCGCTCCTCGGTGAGCGGGCCGGGACGGCGCCGGGCGCGTCCGCTACGAATGTACGCTCGGCGCGTGTGGAAATCGTGAGGGGGATTGTCCTGTGCGCGGCACGGTCGTATAATTAGCGTGAAACTACAGCGCGTCCGGTCGGTATACTGCGCTTCCCAGGCGCATAGATGGAGGGGCCGTGGCGCTTCTCCGGCTTGCCCTGCTCGGCCCGTTCCTGGTCATGGCTGATGACCGGGCTGTGACCGGTTTTGAATCGAACAAAGCGCGCGCGCTGCTGGCCTATCTGGCCGCGGACCCCGGTCACCCGCACAGCCGGGATGCGCTGGCCGAATTGTTGTGGCCGGAGCAGCCGGCCGCGACCGCGTCGGCGAACTTGCGCCATGTCCTGGCCCACTTGCGCCATGTCCTGGCCCACCTGCGCCATGTCCTGGCCGATGCCACGAATGAGCCGCCCAGCCTGCTGGCCGACGCCAATACCATCCAACTGAATCCGGCCGCCGCGCTCGAGGTGGATTTGGCCCACTTCGAGAGCCTGGTCGCGGCCACGACGGCCAGCGCGTGCCGCGCCGCGGTGGGGCTGGGGCGGGGGCCGTTCCTGGAGGGGCTGGCGGTGGACGGCAGCCCCGGCTTTGAGGAGTGGCTGGCGGTCATGCGCGAAAAGACCGACCGCACCCTGATCTTGGCGCTTGGGTATCTGGCGGGCGATGCCGTGCAGCGCGGCGACTTTATCCAAGCGGCGGACTGGACGCGGCGGCAGACGGCGCTGGAGCCGTGGAACGAGGACGCCCACGCCCAACTGATGGCGCTGCTGGCGCTGGGCGGGCAGCGCGCCGCGGCCTTGCATCAAGCCGCGGTCTGTCGCAAGGCCCTGGCCGCGGAGCTCGACGTCGCGCCGCAGCCCGCCACCGCGGCGCTGGCCGCGCGCATCCGCGCTGGGCAGGTCACGCCGGACGACCTGCACCCCTTTCACGGCAAGACGCTGCTCTTCGCGGCCAAACCCACGCCCTACCGCAACGTGCCGCCCACGCGTACGCCCTTCTTTGGCCGCGGTGGTGAGTTGGCCCAAATTGCCGCCGATCTGGCCGACCCCAATTGCCGGCTGCTCACCCTCGTCGGGCCGGGCGGCATCGGCAAGACGCGCCTGGCTATTGCCGCGACGACGCAGAACGCGGCGAGCTTCGCCGATGGCGCGTGTTTCGTCGGATTGACGTCGGTGACGCAGGGCGAGCTGCTGGCCAACGAGATCTTGCACAGTCTGGACATGCCCAGCCCGTCCTATCCGTGGGTCCAGTTGGTGGAGGCGCTGTGCGACCGCGCACTACTCCTGGTGCTGGACAACTTCGAGCAGTTGGTGGAGAGCGCGGGCCGCTTGGCCGATCTGCTGGACGCCGCACCCAAGCTCAAGCTGCTGGTGACGTCGCGCACCCGGCTCAATCTGGCGGCCGAGTGGCTGATCCCGCTGGCCGGGTTGGCCGTGCCGGATACTCCCGCGGAGGGTGTTGTTGAACTGGTCGCGGCGGAGTCGCCGCCGGTCGCCGCCTGGTCCCAGGTGGAAGCCTACAGCGCGGTGCAGTTGTTCGTCCACGGTATGCGGCGCTTGCAGCCGGACGTCGCGCTCACACCCGCGGACGCGGCGACCACTGTCCGCATCTGCCGCCTGGTGGACGGCAACCCGTTGGCCATTGAGTTGGCCGCGGGCTGGACGCGCACGCTGTCACCCGCCGCGGTGCTGGCCGAACTAGGGCGTGGGCTGGACCTGCTGGCGACGACCCAGCGGGATGCGCCGGAGCGCCATCGCAGCATCCGCGCCGTCTTTGACCACACCTGGGCGCTGCTCACCCCGCGCGAACAGGGGGTGTTGCGCCAACTGGCGGTCTTTCGCGGCGGCTTCACGCCCGCTTCGGCCGCGGTGGTGGCGGGCGCGACGGCCGCGGACCTGGCCGGGTTGGTGGACAAGTCATGGCTGCGGATGCGCCCCAACGACCGCGGCGAGATGCACGAACTGGTGCGCCAGTACTGTGAAGAACGGCTGGAACACGAGCATGAAGCGTTGAGCGGGGAGAGCGTCGCGGCCGTGCGTGACCGCTTTGGGGTGTATATCGCCGCTTATCTGCGTGAACAGATCGCAGGGGCGAACTTCCGCCACAAGGTTACCGGCGCGCTGGTGGCCGAGCTAGGCAATATCCAAGCCGTCTGGGATTGGGTGGTGCAGTTCGGTTCGGTTGAGGCGGGTCTTGATCTGGTGTGGGCGATCTATATCCTGGCGGATATGCTGGCCTGGATGCACCCGATGGTGCAACTCTTCGCATCCGAACGCCCGCGCCTGGTCGCGCAGCTCCAGCCCACCGCCGACCCCGTGCGCCGGGCGGTGGCGGGGGCCATGCTGAGTTGGATCGAGTATGCCTGCGCCCACTTGTATCGCCGCCTGGGTTTGCTGGCAGAGGAACAAGGCGCGCTCACGCGTTTGCAGGCGCTGATTGACGCCGGTGTGGCAACGCCGGATATGCCACATCACATCCTGATGGACAAAGGCTTGCAGGCGCAGGTCCACGGGCGTTGGGCGGAGGCGCGCCGGATGTACGCCGCCATGTTGTACGGGGTGACGCTGCATCCGGTGGATTATACAGTGATGGGGCGTGAGACAGGCTCCATCTTCTTGTCGGCGCATTGTCATGGACTTGCGGCGTGGTGTGCCTTGCTCGAAGGTGACTATCCCACTGCCCATGCCCGTTTCCGCCGCGCTATCGCCTTGCGCGAGGCGATCGGCGAACTGCGTTTTCGCGCCCATAACCTGAGCATCTGGGCTTGGTTGCAGTACCTGGAGGGCGATACGGCCACCGCCTTGCATACGGCGCAACAGGCGTTGCAGCTAAGCCGGTCGTTCGGCGATCAACTGGGGATGCGGTATGCCTGTGTATCGCTGGGCCGGGTGCAGACGGCCATAGGGCAGGACGAAGCCGCCCGCGCCTCGCTCTACGATGCATTGATGCTAGGCCGGCAGTCCGGTGAACTCCGGCTGATCCTCGAACCATTGACTGAGTTGGGGCGGCTGGAACTGGCGCGCGGCAACGTCGCGGCGGCAAAAGCTCACTTCGACGCCGGTCTGGCGGCCTTCGCCAAGCTGAACGAGCCGCACAGCGTCTTCATCGTGGGCGTCTGGCTGGGGCTGGGCTGGGCGGCGCTGGCCGAGCAGGATTGGGAGACGGCGCGGCGGCGCTTTGTCCAGACCGCGACCGCGGTCGGCTGTACCGCCTGGCAACTGCTGGACGCCGCCGCGGGTTTGGCTGAGGTTGACATGGCGCAAGGGCGCGTCGATGAAGCTGCGGCGCTGCTGGCGGTGGTCGCGGCTGCCCCGCCCCGCCGCCGACACTTCCGCGCGTCTGGGGCTGACGCTCCCGGACGCAGCGTTGCCCGACTGGCGCGCGGCCCTCGCGGCGCGCCTGGCCGCCTGGCCGCGCGCCGGCAGCCCCACGCATGTTGGCGGCGGCGCTCAGTGACCGCGGCCTGACGCGCCCCGCGGCAAAATGTACTCCCCATAGATCCAGCCATCCGTCGTTATCCGTATAGTCACAGGTGGGCCGCCGCGCCGCGGAGGTGTGGGCGGCGCTATTCTTCAGCGACGGCGACAAACGTCAACTCCAGCCGCACGGCCTCGGAGACATCCGCCACCCCTTCCACGTTGGGGATGGTGAGGCCGAAGTCGGCGCGCTGCACGGTCCCCACGGCCAGGCCCTCGATGCGCGTTTCACTGACCGCGGTGACGGTGACGGCGAAGGTGGCAGGCTGGACGATGTCGCGAATCTGCAAGTCGCCCGTGACCTCAAGGTTCAGCGGCGCGCCCACGGTGGCGGCGGCCGGCAAGCCCGTGACGGCGGTCGGTGTGAGGGTGATGTACTGGTACTCGTCGCGGTTGGATTGCAGGATCAGCCGGTTGACGGAGCGGTTGCGGAAGCGGTTGTCGGTGGCGAGCGTGCGGGCGTTGACCTGGACCGGGCCGATGGTCGTCTGCGTTGGGTCGGTTAGGTCGATGCTGATCGTGCCGCTGACGTCGCCGGTAACGCCGACCACGGTGTTGGGGTTGCCGAAGAGGATTTCGTCCACGACAAAGCGGGCTTCGCTTTCGCTCGGGGCGATCTGGAAGACGCGCGGGGCGGCGGCGACGGCCGTCGTCGCGTCCGGCGTTACCGCCGCGGTCTGGGCCGTTGTCGTCGCGGCAACTGTCGCGGCGACGACCGCTGTGGTCGGGGTCGGCGCGCTGGTCGCCGCGGGCGTTATGGTCGCCGGTGTGGGCGATACAGCCGGACGCAAGAACAACCAGAGGGCGATGGCGACAACCGCCAGCGCCAGCACCGCGAGGCCGAGCCGATTGATGAGCGACATAGTCTGTGCGTGCCCTTTCTACCTGAAGCCCACGGGAAACCGCCGATGGTAAGCGCCGCTACCAACTTTTGCCACAAGCCCACCCATACTGCGCGTGGGCAGGGTTACATTTGCCGGCGCAACTCGGTGGGCGGCGGCGCAGGGACCCCGCCACGGCCTGATCTCTCCGGCCCGCCGGCCCCTTTACCGGCGCGGGCGCAGGCGTGTGATGACTCTGGCAGACGCCCAACTCTGCACATTCCTCTTGGCGTCGCCGACAGCAACTACACTACCCGATTCGCCCCCGCAACGGCGCGGCGGGCAATCGTTGAGACCGTGCGGTCCGTTATCCGGACGACGTATGCAGTCGATTCGCCAACACAAAGGAGAAACAGTGCATGACACACAAGCC
>CAYJQA010000109.1:11306-11560 GCA_964372065.1 uncultured Litorilinea sp. | reverse complement strand
CCGCTTGAGCGCAGAGTATCGCGGCGTGCGGCTGTTGCGGCTGGGGACCATCAAACAGGGCGGCAGCGGCTGTATCTGCCCCGAAAGCGCGCTGTTGCGCAACCTGGTCACGCATCTGCTGGTGGCGCGCAATGAGGTCGTGATCCTGGACATGGAAGCCGGGATCGAGCATCTGGGCCGGGGGACGGCGAGCGCGGTCGACGCCTTCCTGATCGTGACCGAGCCGGTCCGGCGCAGCCTGGACACCGCAAACC
>CAYJQA010000109.1:0-11296 GCA_964372065.1 uncultured Litorilinea sp. | reverse complement strand
GGCGCGCTGCTATCTGGTCGGCAACAAGGTCCAGGACGACGCCGACCGGGCCTTTATCGAGGCGCACGCGGGCGGGCTGCCCGTGATTGGCTGCTTCCCCAGCGATGAGCGGGTGAGCCAGGCGGACCGGGCGGGCATCCCTGTCTATGACGCGGTACCGGAGTTTGTCGCATTGGCGCGTGCGATCACGCGGACGATTGGCGAGGGCGGCACGCGCGCTTAGCGCGACGGCACGCCGTTGACACGATCTGGTACAATGGTGCAACAGCATTGCGCGACACTCCCTGGTCGCCCGACCGTCGTGCATGCTCTTCTTTGCCGGGACGGAGCCAATCCTTGCGGATTCATGCAATTGTACAGGGTCTCTATGGCCGGCGCATTGCTGCGCACATCAAGCAACAGGATATCCCTGGTTGGTCTGTGACAAGCTGGGACCTGCCGACTGTCCTGCCGCCGGTCATCGACTATCCCGAAGAGTATCTGCCCAGCCGCTTGCCGGCCGCGGATCTGCTGCTGGCGCTGGGCGAACACCCTGGCGTGGCGGAACTGCTGCCGGAGCTTGCGCGCCTTTGCGACGCCCGCGCGATGATTGTCCCGGTTGATAACGTGGCCTGGTTGCCGCCCGGTTTGATGCGCCAACTGGCCGGCTGGTTAGCGGAGATTGGCGTGGCGGTCGTCTTCCCCAAACCGTTCTGCTCGCTGACCGAAACCCACTATGGCGCGTACCGCCGTCAGGTCGCATATGACATCCCACTGGTGGCGGAGTTCGCGGCGCGCTTTGGCCGGCCCACCTATACCGTGACGGTGGATGCGGACACGCGGACCATCCAAGCGGTGCAGGTCCGGCGTGATTCCCCCTGTGGCTGCGCCGGGCAGGTGGCGGCGGGGCTGGTCGGGGTCCCTGTCGACGAGGCCCACCATGCCGCCGGTATGCTCCACCACCACTTTCCTTGTCTGGCCGGCATGGTCGTCGACCCGGACTACGCCGACACGCTGATGCATGTGTCGGGCCGCATTCTGCAAGAAGAGGTAGACCGTAACGTCCGGGCCGCGGTCACCCCGCCCCGTTATCTGCGGCCCGGCGGTCGCAGTGAATAGCCAGGGACAGCGATCATGGCGGATCTCGCATTCTTACAAGAACTGGTGAACCATGTGGCCGATGGGGCCTATATTGTCAACGAAAGCCAGCGCATCATCGCCTGGAACGCGGCGGCGGAACAACTCCTCGGCTTCCGCGCCGCCGACGTGATCGGGATGTCCTGCTACCAAATCCTGGGCGGTCGGTCGGACGGCGATTGCGTGGTCTGTCGCCAGGGGTGTTTCCCCTATACGGCGAGCCGCCGCGGCCAACTAGTACCCAGCTTCGATGCCCGCGTGCGGACCGCCGGCGGCCACCCGCGCTGGGTCAACATCAGCATCGTCGGCGTGAGCGTGGAGACCGGGCGCGCCGAGATGCCCATCGTGGTCATCCACATGTTCCGCGATGCAGAGGCCAAGAAACAGGCCGAAACGTTTACCAAAGAGGTGGCGACCTGGGCGCGCCAGCTCAAACTGCCGTCCGGCGATGCCGGTCTGGGCGTCGACGAGACGCCGCTGACCACGCCGCTTTCGCCGCGCGAGTTTCAGGTGTTGGAGTTGCTCGCGCAGGGGGCAAGCACCGAAACCGTCGCCGCGACGTTGGTCATTGGCCTCCCCACGGCCCGCAATCACATTCAGCGGGTACTGCACAAGCTGGGCGTCCATAGCCGCTTGGAAGCGGTGACCTATGCGCGGGAACATCATTTGTTGGATTGAGCGGCGCGGCCGCGCTCGGCAGGATAAGCTTACGCTGAAAGGTAGCCCATGATCCCAGGCGCGCGACCGGCCGTCTATCTCGTTCAGGAAGCGGATACCTGGCGCAGTGTCGAGGGCGCGGTCATCGAGGAGACCACGGTCTGCCTCTTTGTCAACGGCCACGAAGTCGCCACGCTCATGGCGTCGCCGGTGGACCTGGATGCGTTGGCCGTCGGTTTTCTCTACACGGAGGGGCTGATCCGGGGGTTGGAGGACGTGGCACTCGTCGAGGAATCGCAGCAAGGCACGTGTGTGGACGTGTGGCTGCGCGACACCGTCCCCCACCTGCCGCCGCGCGCCATCCGCACGTCCGGTTGTGGCGGCGGCGTTACCTTCGACGACCTCACCGCCGCGCGCGACCCGCTGCCCTGGGGTGAACGCGTCACGGCCCAACAGGTCATCGACCGCTACTATGACCTGCGCGCCGTCGAGCAACTCTACCCGCTGGCGCGCGGGGTGCATGGCGCGGCGCTTTGTACGCCGGACGCCCTGCTGCTCTGGGCCGAGGACGTGGGGCGGCACAACACGCTGGACAAGCTCGCGGGCAAGGCGCTGCAGCAAGGCATCTCCACCGCCGGCTGCCTGCTGGTGACGACCGGCCGCATCAGTTCCGAGATGCTGGGCAAGGCGGCCAAGTTGGGCGTCCCCGTGATCGCCTCGCGCACATCGCCCACCAGCCGTTCCCTGGCGTTGGCGCGCGCCTGGAACATCACCGTGATTGGCTATCTCCGCCGCGACAGTCTGCGGCTGTACAGCGCGCCGGAACGTATCCTGGCGCATGAACAAGCGTATGCCGCCGCCCCCTCCGCGCAGCCCACATTGGATTCCCGCATTGAAGCAAGGAGTGACAATGGCGTCTCAACCGCAAGGTTCCTTCCGTAAAGCTGCCTATCGCGGCGATCCGCTCAGCGCGCCGCCGCCCACCGAACTGGCCGCGATCCTCAACCGGCACCGGGGCGAACCGGACGCCCTGATCACCGCCCTGGAGGAAATCCAGCGCCGCTACGGCTATCTGGCCGCCGACCATTTGCGCTATCTGTCACGCGAGCTGGGGTTTCCGCTGGCGCGCATCTACGGCATTGCCACGTTCTACAACTTCTTCCGTCTCACGCCGCCCGGCGAGAACGTGGTCCGCGTGTGCCGGGGCACGGCTTGTCACGTCAACCAGTCGCACGCGATCCTCGATCACTTAGGCGACCGGCTGGCGGTCGGCGTAGGCGAGACCACCGCCGACGGCCGCTTCACGCTCCAGACGGTTGCCTGTGTGGGCGCATGTAGCCTTGCGCCGGTGATGGTGGTCGGCGACGCCACTCACGGCCGGATGACGCCGGAACAGGCCTGGGACGTGCTGGCAGCCATCGGCGACCAGGCCCAGGAGGCGGCATGAACACGCTCATCCGCGTCGGCCTCTCCACCTGCGGGCTGGCGGCGGGCGCGGGGGCGGTCTATGTGGCCCTGGAGGAGGAGATCCGGGAGCGCAATCTGCCGGTTGACCTGGTGCGGACGGGCTGTTTGGGCGCGTGCCATCGCGAGCCGCTGGTCGAGGTTCTCCACGCGGGCGCGTCCACGCTCTTTGGCCCGGTGCGCGCCGGGGACGCCGAGCCGCTGCTCGACTCCTTCTTGGCTCCGGCAGCCGAGCCGATGGCCCCGGCCCCCATCGTCAGCCGGCGCGCCGATTACGGCGACTACCCCTTCTTGGGCCGCCAGGTCAAGGTCACGACGCAGTTGTGTGGCCGCATCGACCCCCATTCGCTGGACGACTATCTGGCGCATGACGGCTATGCGGCGCTGCGGCTGGCGCTCACCATGACCCCGGATGACATCATCCAGGCGGTCAAGGACGCCCGGCTGCGCGGGCGCGGCGGCGCGGGCTTTCCCACCGGCCAGAAATGGGCGCTCAGCCGGCAGCAGCCGGGGTCGCGCAAGTTCATCATCTGTAATGCCGACGAAGGCGATCCCGGCGCGTTCATGGATCGCACCATGATCGAAGGCGACCCGCACCGCGTGTTGGAAGGGATGCTCATCGCCGGGTATGCCATCGGCGCGAGCCGCGGCTATCTCTACGTGCGCGCCGAATACCCGCTGGCGGTCAAGGCGCTGGCCGCGGCCATTGACCAAGCGCGTACGGCCAGGCTGGTGGGCAAGAACATCTTGGGCAGCGGGTTCGACTTCGACTTTGTGGTCAAGGAAGGGGCCGGGGCGTTTGTCTGCGGCGAAGAAACCGCGCTCATGCGCTCCATCGAGGGGCAGCGCGGGATGCCCACCATGCGCCCGCCGTATCCTTCGGTGGCCGGGCTGTGGGGCTATCCGACCAACATCAACAACGTGGAAACCTACGCCAGTGTGCCCAGCATCCTCCTCAACGGGCCGGACTGGTTTGCCGGTATGGGGACCGCACGCAGCGGGGGGACTAAGGCGTTCGCCATCGCAGGCGCGATCAAGAACGCCGGTTTGGTCGAAGTCCCCATCGGCATGACACTGCGCGAGATGATCTACGACATCGGCGGCGGCTGCCGGGGCGACCGCGCCTTCAAGGGCGTGCAGTTGGGCGGACCGTCCGGCGGCTGTATTCCCGCCGACCTGCTCGACACCCGCATCGACTATGAAGACCTGCGGGCGACGGGCGCGATCATGGGGTCGGGCGGCATGATCGTCGCCGACGAAACCACCTGCATGGTGGATATTGCCCGCTTCTTCCTCACCTTCACCCAGGAAGAGTCCTGCGGCAAATGCCTGCCTTGCCGGGTGGGCACGCGCAAGCTGCTCAACATCCTGACCGCCATCACGCAGGGCCGGGCCGCGGCCGGCGACCTGGACCGGCTCACCACTTTGTGCGAGACCGTCCACAAGGCGTCGCTTTGTGGCTTGGGCCAGACCGCGCCGAACCCGGTGCTGACGACGATGCGCTACTTTGGCGACGAATACCGGGCGCACGTGCTGGACAAGAGTTGTCCCGCGGGTAGCTGCTCTTTTCACGGTTCCTCAGAAGCGGAGCAAAGCAATGGGCATCACCATTGATGGCCGGCCACTAACCTTTGCGCCGGGGGCGACGGTGCTGGAAACCGCGCTGGCGGCCGGGATCGACATCCCCCGGCTGTGCTATCACCCGGAACTGAAACCGTCCGGCGGCTGCCGTATGTGTCTGGTGGAGGTGGAAGGCAGGCCGAACCCTGCGCCCAGTTGCGGTCTGGCGTGCCAAGATGGCATGGTGATCCAGACGCAGAGCGAGCAACTCACACGGTTGCGCCATGACATCATCGACCTGTTTGTCTCGGAGCATCCGCTCGACTGCGTGACCTGCGAGAAGAACGGCGCGTGCGACCTGCAAAAGTACGCCTACGAGTACGACATCCGCGCTACCAGCTACCCCTTTGAGGTGGCGCGCACCCAGTACCACAACGACAACCCTTTTTTTGTGCGCGACTTTCAGTACTGCATCCTGTGCGGCAAGTGCGTGCGCGTCTGTGACGAGGTCGTGGGCCGGAACGCCATCGACTTCGCCGGACGCGGCTTTGCCAGCCACATCGCCACGCCCTTTGACGGCCTCATGGTGGACTCGTCGTGTGTCTTCTGCAGCAGTTGCGTGCAGGTCTGTCCCACGGCCGCGCTGCTGCCGACCGCGCGGATGCACCAGGGCCGCGAGTGGGAGTTCACGCACCAGCGGACGCTCTGCGGCTATTGCGGCGTCGGCTGTGGGGTGGAGTTTGTGCAAAAAGGCGACCACATTGTGTATGCGCGGGGGTATGCGGACGCGGCGGTCAACGGCGAGTTTCTCTGTGTCAAGGGCCGCTCAGGGTGGGACTTCGTAGCCAGCCCCGACCGGCTGACCACGCCGCTGCTGCGCCGGGACCTGGCCTACCGCCTGGGGCTGACCGAGCAGCCCTGGGAACTGCCCACCACCAGCCCGCTCAAGCGGCGCAGCCTGGACGACTTTGTGCCCGTGCCCTGGGAGACGGCGCTCGCAATCGTCGCGGACCGGCTGGCCGCTGTGGTCGCCACGCAGGGGCCGGATGCGGTGGCCGGGCTGACGTCCGCCCGCTGCACCAACGAGGAAAACTATCTCTTTCAGAAGTTCCTGCGCGCGGGCATCGGCACCAACAACATCGACCACTGCGCCCGCCTCTGCCATGCCAGCACAGTGACCGGGCTGGGCATGGCCTTTGGCAGCGGCGCAATGACCAACCCCATCGGCGACATCCGCTACGCGGACTGCATCCTCATTACCGGGTCGAACACCTCCGAGTCGCACCCGGTCATCAGCTATGAAGTGGTGCGCGCGGTCAAGCAAGGCGCGTCGCTGGTCGTCATCGACCCGCGGCGCATCGGCATGGTGGACCACGCCACCCTATGGCTCCAGCCCACGCCGGGCACGGACATCTTTGTGTTTCTGGCCATGGCGCACGTAATTCTGCGCGAGGGCTGGGCCGACCGCGCCTTCATCGACGCCCGCACCGAAGGCTTTGACGCGTTTGCGGCCAGTCTGGAGGAATACACGCCGGAGGTCGCAGCCTTGCGCTCCGGCGTGCCGGCGGAGAAGATTGAGCGGGCCGCGCGGCTCTATGCCCTGGGCGAACGGTCGTCGGTCCTGGGCGAAGCGCCCGCGGCGGCCCGTCCCGGCCTGGAGGCGCGCGGTCGCTCGTCCATCCTCTATGCGATGGGCATCACCCAGCGCACCAACGGCACCGATCTGGTGCTGACGCTGGCGAATCTGGCCCTGTTATGCGGGCAGATCGGCAAGCCCTTCACCGGCGTCAATCCGCTGCGCGGGCAGGCCAATGTCCAGGGCGCGTGTGACCTGGGCGGGCTGCCCAACGTCTTGCCCGGCTACCAGCCGGTGACGGACGACGCCAAGCGCGCCGCCGTCGCCCATGCGTGGGGCGTCGCCGAACTGCCCGCCGCGCCGGGGCTGACCGTGGTGGAGATGATGCACGCCGTGACCGCGGGCAAGGTCCACGCCATGTACATCATGGGCGAGAACCCCATGCTCTCCGACCCGAATCTCACCCACGTGGAGGAGGCGCTGCGCGGTCTCGATTTCCTCGTCGTGCAGGACATCTTCCTGAGCGAGTCGGCCCAACTGGCGCACGTCGTGCTGCCGGCCGCGGCGTCGCTGGAGAAGGACGGCAGCTTCACCAATACGGAGCGCCGGGTGCAACTGCTCAAGCCCGTCGTGCCCGCGCCCGGCCAGGCCCTGCCCGACTGGCAGATCATCGGCCGCTTGGCGGAGCAGTTCACCCGCACGCTGGACGCCAAACTGGGCCGCCGGTCCCCGGCCGTGCGCTGGCAGTTTGACTCCACCGCGGCCATCATGGAAGAACTCGCGCAGGTGACGCCCAGCTACGGCGGCATGCGCCATGCCCGGCTGGCGGGCGCGGGCCTCGTCTGGCCCTGCCCGTCGCCGGAGCATCCCGGCACGCCCATCCTGCATACCCAGACCTTTAGCCGGGGATTGGGCAAGTTCCACGCCGTCGCCGCCCGGCTGCCGGCCGAGCAGCCTGACGCCGAGTTCCCGCTCATCCTCAGCACCGGGCGCCTGCTCTATCACTATCACACCGGCACGATGACTCGCCGCGCCGCCGGGCTGGATTGGCTGGAGCCGCGCGGCCATGTGGAGGTCAACGCCCAGGACGCCGCCGCGGTCAATCTGCGCGACGGGGGGCCGGTGGTGATCCACAGCCGCCGCGGCCAAGTGCGAACCCAGGCGCGCATCAGTAACCGGGTCCCGCCGGGAACCATCTTCCTGGCCTTCCACTGGCGCGAAGCGCCCGCCAACCTGCTGACCCAGGACTTTGCGTTGGACCCGCTGGCGAAGATCCCGGAGTATAAGATTTCGGCGGTGCGCCTGGAAAACCCATCCCGCCGGGGTGAGTAAATGTTGAGCGCGCTGATCAATGCGGGCGGGAACAGCACGCGCATGGGTACGCACAAGGCGCTGCTACCCCTGCCGCCCAACGGCCGCCCCCTGCTCGCGCACACGGTCGCGGCCGCCGCGGCGGTGGTGGACGGCGCGATCTACGTCATCGCCAACCACCCGCCAGTACAGGCCGCCGCGGCCCACCTGCCCGGCGTGACGGTCATCCCCGACGAGCTACCGGGCAAGGGACCGCTGGCCGGGATCGCCGCGGGGCTGGCGCGCGTACCGGACTGGGCGCTGGCGCTGGCCTGCGACCTACCGCTGCTGCAAGTGGACCTGCTCCGGCTGCTGGCCGATCTGTGCGGCGAAACATCGCCGGAGCGCGGCGCGCTATGGGACGCGGTCGTCCCCATCGTGGACGGCCGCGCCGAGAGCCTATGCGCGGCCTATCACGCGCGCTGTCTCCCGTTCGTACAGGCCATGCTGCGGCAGGACAATCTACGCATTCGCGACCTGTACGCTCAGGTGCGCGTCCGCTATGTGGAGGAGGTTGAGTTGCGGCGCGCCGACCCCACGTTGGCGTCATTCACCAATGTCAACACTCCGCAAGAGTGGGCCGCGATTGGCAAGCAGTTGGCGGCCGATACCACCGGCAGCGCTACCTAGTCGAGCGCCGACAGCTTCAGCGCACAACTAACTGGCCGGCCAACGTGGCGGCCAGCCACTCTTCGTACGCGTCGGCTGACCACCCAGACCGGTTGACGAGGTCGCGGTATAGCTCGGGTATGGTAAGGGCGTCGAAGAGATCGCCGGCCCGGTCAATGTCGAGGCCCGGTTGTAGCGTGCCTTCCAGCGATGCCACAAAGCTCGCCATAGCGGTTGACTTCTCCTCGATCCAGGCGGCCAGCATGGCGGCTACCTCCGGATCATCTTGGGCGGCCGTCTGTAGCAGCGGCAGCACGTCTGCTCCCCGCTCCCACTGTTGGCGCGTCCACTTGGCGGCAAGTTTCAGCCGGCGCAACACATCGGATTCGGCCAATGCCTGCCCCATCAAGGGCCGGATCTGCGCCTCTTCCAGCCACGTCTCGCAAATCGCCCCCAGGATCGACCGCTTGTTGCGGAAAATCGCATACACGGTGCTGACGGCGACACCCGCTTCGCCCGCAATGGCTTCCATGGTGGTCGCCGCATAGCCCTGCGTGGTGAAAAGCTGCTTGGCCGCCGCCACAATGCGCGCCCGGGTCGCCAGTGCCTGCTGCTTCCGATAAGGGAGACGATTTTCGCTATTGACATTTGCCATAGTCAGCAGTATACTCCTGCCATTCATTGTAGCCAAACTATATTGAGTGTAGTCATGTTCCGACAAAGGAGAAGAACCATGTCTGTCGAGAATCCAGCGATCCTTGAGCGCGCCGGCACCACAGAACACCGTGGGCCTGACATCGGCTACCGCCTGCTCTACTTCTTTGGCTTTACACCCTGGGACAATGGCGACGTGGCCCCGGAACTGGTGGACCTCGTCGAAGGGCCGGATGCCCTGCCGCCGGGGCGCGCGCTCGATCTTGGGTGCGGCACAGGTACGCAGGCCATCTACTTGGCGAAAAAAGGATGGCAGGTGACCGGTGTGGACTACGTCGCCCAGGCCTTGGCGAAAGCACGCCAAAGGGCGGCCGCGGCCGGCGTAGCGCCCACGTGGGTTGCCGGCGACGTGACGCGACTATCCGAATTAGTTGTCGACCACAGCAGCACAGCCTATACCTTGCTGCTCGACTTTGGTTGTTTCCACGGGCTGAACGCGGCCCAATGCGCGGCCTACGCTGCGGGTATGAGCGCCGTTGCCGCGCCCGGCGCGACACTTCTCCTCTTCGGCTTCTCGCCGGGTCGACGCGGCCCCGCGCCGCACGGCATCAGTGCCGCAGACGTCACGCGCTATTTTGGCGACAAATGGGAACTGCGTTGGGCGCGCCCGGCCAGCCAACAACGTCTGCCGCCCTTCCTCAGACGCGCCAACCCCTTCTTCTATCGCCTGCAACGGCGGCGGACCGGCAGCTAGGCATACTCCAGACCATCCAGCCGCCAAGCCCTGGTCAAGAGCGGCCCGGCGCTTACCCGTCTGCGCGGCCCTGGTCCCCCACGACGGTCGCCGGTTGGGCTAACGCCGCGGCGTGGGCTTTGCGCTCGGTCAAGAGCGCCCAAACGGCAAACACCAGGGCCACGCCAACCAGCGCCGCGCTGACGTGCAGCGTGTCCTGCATGGACGCGACCTGAATCCCGATCGGCGCACTGTTCGGGCCGTCCGGCAGGGGCAGACCGCCGTTGTGAAAGAGGGCGCGTGCGGCCCAGATCGCCCCCAGCACAGAGATACCAATCGTCTGCCAAAGGTGCGCGTGACCGCCAGCAGCCCGGACGCTACCCCCAGCGCGCGCCGCGGCACCGACCCCATGATCGCGCTGTTGTTGGGCGACTGGAAGATGCCCATGCCCAGCCCCACCGGCGCCAGGCGCAGGACGTAGCCAACCAGGGGCGTGGTCGCCGTCAGAGTGCCCGCCGCCAGGTAGCCCATCAGCAGCATCGCCAGCCCGGCGACGGTCACCGGCCGCGAGCCGATGCGGTCCGACAGCGACCCGGCGATCGGCGCCAGAATGCCCACCCCCACCGGCGTGACTACCATCATCAGCCCGACCGCCATCACGCTCAGCCCGCGCACGTTTTGCAGATAGAAGGGCAGCAGCAGGATGGTGCCGGACATGGCGATGAAGGTCAGCAGCCCGGTCAGCAGGTTCACGCTAAAGAGCCGGTTATGAAAGAAGCGCAGATCGATCATCGGCTCGGCGACGCGCGTCTCGATGCCGATGAAGAGGGCCATAAAGACCAGACAGGTCGCTAACAGCGCCAACACGATGGGGGCAGTCCCCCCTAAGGTTTGGCCGAAGGTGAGGCCCAGCAAGAGCGCAATGAGGCTGACAAAGAGGGTCAACGCGCCGGCGAAGTCGAAGTGATGCCCACCCGTGGGCGCAAGATCGGGCACAAAGCGACCCACCATCCAAGTCCCCAGTAGACCGATGGGCAGGTTAACGAGAAAGATCCAGTGCCAAGAGAGCCGGCCCAGAATCAGGCCACCCACCACGGGGCCGGAGATAACGCCGATGGACACCATCGAGCCGGTGATGCCCAACGCCTTGCCGCGCTCGCTGATCGGGAACTCCTCGGTGGTGATGGCCGGACCGAGGGCCAGGATCATGGCTGCGCCGATGGCCTGCGCCACGCCGAGTACGATCCCGCCGGCCAATGTGCCCCACAGATTGCCCAGCCCCCCGATGATGACCGCTTCGAAGCCGAAGATCAGCCGTGCAGGTCCGGCAGACGGGTCGAAATTGGTGCGTATGGCAAGGAAAATGCCGGCGATGGCGACTATTGCCGCCGAGAGCGCCATCGCCATGCCCAAAACGTGGTTGCGGTCGAGCTTCATCAACTGCGCGATCTCGGGGTCGTCTGACGTGGCCCGGAAAGCGCGCCCCAGGGAGGTGCGATAGAAGATGAGTTCCAGTCCGAAGATGATCAGGACCGAGGCTGCGAACATGACGAGCGGCAGCACGCCCAGAGCCAGGC
>CAYJQA010000108.1:0-11572 GCA_964372065.1 uncultured Litorilinea sp. | reverse complement strand
TCATACGCATTCAGACCTTCGGCGCGTAGAATTTCGCCTAGATAACGTCCGAATAGCTGTGGCTGCTGGTCGTTGACGACCAACAGGATCGGAGGCGTCGATCCTTGCGCTTGGCTGGCCGGCACGGACGGCACGGCGGCAGGCAGGATCATGAGCGCCGCCATGACGATCAAGATAAGAGCTACACTTTTCCCATGTGACATGATGTGCTTGGCTCGCTTTCTGCGATGGGTTGCGCTCATCGTAGGGAATACAGTTCATACCCGCCAATGCGAATGACCGGCGCATACCGGTCACGAACAAGGTCTTCTGGATAAAGCACCACCCAACGGGCAAATGGGCCGATCAGAAGATACGGCGGCCGTTGGTCTTGCAGGAACTGGTAGCGCGCCGCCGGGGGTGAACCGTCGCGCCAGATATAGCCGACGGCGGTATCGAGCAGACCCGCCGGCGGAAAGTGATAGGTGTGGTCCGTGAGAAAGCCCAGCTCAGGCTCCCAGGTCTCGATCACCGCCGTCTTGGCGACGTTGGCATCCAGATAGGCGGCCATCGCCAGCGGGGCGTTGAAGTCCGGTTGGACCACTTTACGTAGCACAGATAGACCGGGCAGCGTGACCATGCCGACCAGCCACAGCGCCGCCGCCCAGGCGAGGAGCTGCCGGGCCGGCGGCATCTGTCGCGTCGTCACGCTGCTCAACAGCGCCCGGCCACTCAATGAAAAGTCATCGGTCAGATCGGCGAAGAAGCGGGCGGCCAACACGCCGGTCAGCGATAGGCCGAGAAACGCATAACGCAGCCAGCCAATCGACGCCGTCACATACCAAACGAGATTGATCAGGATAAGAACGGTCAGCACGCTCCACCGCTGACCTTCGCGGTTCCGGGGCAGAGCCAGGAGCGCACCGTAAATGAGCGCCGGCGCCAGCACCCCCAGATACACCCGCCAACTCGCAAGTTCGCTCAGGCTGCGGCGCATCAGGTCGATGGAAAAGACAAAGGCTGCACCCGCCGAAGCCTGGCGCAGCAGGGCGAAGTTCTCGGATGCCGTCGCCGGTCCCAGGTAAAGCACAAGATACGCCTGCCAACCGACCGCGCAGACGCCGGCAATGATCCCCGGCACGATGAACACTCGCTGCGGCGCGGACCCGTAGTAGACAAGATTGAGTAGCCACAGAACACCCAGGCTGGGGGCGACGATGAGCAGATATTGGCTCTTCGTAATGATCGCCAAACCGAGCAGCAGGCCCACCAGGCTCAGGCGACGCCATCCCGACCTTTCCCAGGTGGCGAGCCACAGGGCCAACGCGAGTACGAGAAAGAACAGGCCCGGTACTTCCCCCAGCACCTGCCGACCATACTCGATCAATGCGATGCCGGGAGTTGCTACCAGCAAGGCGGTCGCGGCCACGGCCATCCGCCACGTACCCATGCGGCGGGCCAGCAGGAAGTAGGCCGCGATGGCGGCCAGCAGATAAACGGCCATGACCAAACGCGCCTGCAGGAGACCAATCCCAAACAGCCGGAAGGCCGCCGCAATCGGCAACATCACCGTCGGCCCCACGCCGATCGTCGGCCCGTAATAGCGAAAACCCTCGCTGCTCCAGTCTGCATACACACCGAACTTGACCAGGGTCTTCGGCACGTGAAGATGAGATCCCTCGTCAAACCAGGTGGTCGGGTAGCTGCCTAGGTTATAGAACGCGAAAAATGCAGCCGCCAATACCAGTACGGCTGCACCTGCCAACACAAACCAGTGCCGGCCGTGGATGGGCTCGAGCACGTGGTGCGAGGATTTCCTATCGAGTTTCGCCATGCGACTTTGCCGTGCGATCCGCTACGTGGCCCGCAGGGGCATCCGGTGACTGAGTTGCTCTGTGCCGATTCATCTATTATGTGGCTGACGCCTCCAGTTGACTGCCCGGGCGAGATAAGATACGCCAACCGACGATGCCGAGCAGTAACCAATTAACGGCAATTGCATAGAAGGTAAAGATGCCGTTCTGATAGCCCGATAGAGCGTAAGTGCATACGATCAGGGCCAAGACAGTCCAGACCCCACCGGGGAGCGCCTCACGGCGCATCCAATAGGCAAGAAGCACGATGCTCAATACAACGCTGTAGTGTGAAAGCGCGGTCGGAAAGAGCAGCAACCCTAGTAGGAGCAAAAGGCACAGCGCTAGGTCGTCATCTCGACGCCGTAACCGGAACACCAGCCAGGCCGTGATGGTCGTAAGCGCCCCCGCCAGGGAGAGAAACAGCGGATTCCAGACCGGCGATCGACCACTTCCCACAGATCCGGACGCGCGTAGGATCGTGGCAAGCAATGACTGGTTGATCGGCTCCGTGTAGGCGTATTGGGGCAGCATAGCGGCTAAGTCACGGGTGGCATATGTGATGAAGATGTCGGGGCCAAACAGCACGAAGCCGGCTATTGACAGCAGCAACAGCATTACCCCCACACTAAGCAGAGCAGTCCAACGCCTGTGCAGAACCAGATATAGCAGGAACACAGCTGCGTACAGTTTTATCACCATCGCGACGGCCAGCCAGAACCCCCCGAGATGACTATCTCGGTTGCGCCAAAACAGCAGCAGAGATAACAAAACGAGGAAATTCGTCTGGGCGAGCCAATATGTCAGGCGAGTCGCATGTAAAGCCAGGACGAGAACGGCGATGGCCAAACCGGTTAACGCACCCTCGCCGGGCGCAAAGATGTCCTTCAGCAATACGACACACGCGACCAGGGCCATCGTCTGCACGATATACCAGAGCACCAATGCCGTTTGGGGATCGAACCAACCAAGCGGCAGAAACAACAGAATCGTCGGAGGGGGATACCAAAACCCCACGTTGAGAATTGACTGGCGAAATGCGTCACTGACCGACAGACCGGCGGCGAGGGTCTGGTAGTGCTCAGGCAGGTAGAAGTTCTGCCCCATTGCCGCGATGCGCCCCGGAAGCCAGAACGCGAGAAAGTCGAACTCCGCGGTGTCTGCGACGTTGGCCTCCATGATACGGACGAGTTGCAGCGCATGAACGGCTGCCGCTGCCGCCGCAAATCCTAGCATTACGGCCTTGACCCAACCGGAGTCTTCCTGACGCCGGGCAATGTGCAGCCCCAGCAACAAAACCGGCACGATCATGACCTGCAGCCAGTTTCGATTGGCCACCGGCCACATCAGGGCGCTTGCCCCCAAGAAGATGACTAGGCTGATAGCTGAGCGCGCGGCGGTCTTGCCGGGCCGGTCTGCGTGGGAATGCACCAATTCAGTCATTCAGGCCACTCCTATAAGAAAAGCCGGTGATGCCAATTAGATGATCGGCTGCAGCGATCGTCCTTTAGGTGACCGTTCCAACACCTTCTGCCTGACCTGTTCCGCATGGCGGCCCACCGACTCGCCGTTGGTCAGCGCCGGGTAGATCTGGGCGGTCGTCGCCAAGTAGAGATTGGCGACTGGGGTCGTCACTGTAGGGATGGCGTCACACTCGCCGATGCGGTGCAGCGGCTCCACATAGCGTTCGCGATGCACCAGGAAATAGCGCACTGCGGTGCGGTCAAAGTCGGGGAACATGCGCGCCAGTGCGTCCAGCCAGACGGCCTCGATCTCGGCGTCCGTCTTGGTCTGCCACGCGCTCCCCGGCAGGGTGTACTTGGGCAGATAGACCAAGTGATGCCCGCCCACATACGCCGGGTCGATGTAGGCGGTCGTCTCGATGATGCCGGTAAAGGGCACCGTTTCGTCGGTAATGTTGAGCGTCCAGTAGCCGGTCAGGGGCCGGTCCAGCACCAGCAGCGGGCAGAGTACGCCCAGATACTCCTGGCCGTTCAGATGCGCCCGATAGGCCGCATCCGCGCCCGGAATGAGCCGGCTAAAGAGCGGCGCTTGCAGCGTACAGACCACGGTCGTATGGGGCAGCAGCCGGTCGCCCATCCGCAGCCCGAGCACGCGGCCGTGCGCCACGACGATCTCCTGCACCGGCGCGCTCACCTGGATCGTGCCGCCCGCCGCGCGGATGGCGTCCGCCATCTTCTCCAGGAGGGTGCGATAGCCGCCGATGAGATGCCCGGCCTGCTCCTTCTGCGCCGCGCCCTGGCGCGTCGACTTCATCCGCACCAGCCGCGACCAGATCCAAGTCGCCGGGACCTGATCAAAGCCGCCGTCGAACTTGGCGCGCAGCATAGGCCGCCACAGACTGCGGTAGGCGTTCTCGCCGCCCCAGCGTACCAGCCACTCCTCAATGCCCACCGACTCCAGTTGCCGCCAGTCACGCACCCGCTGCGCCGCCAGGATCGTCAGGCCAAGCCGGAAACGGTCGACCCACGTCAGCGGTGGAAAGCGCACGAAGTCGACCACGCTGTTCATGGGGTAGAGCGCGGCATTGTGGTAGAACCCCATCCTGGTCCCGCGGAAGCGGAGTTGGTCGAGCAGCCCCAACTCCACGCACAGGTCGTAGAGAAAGCGGTCGCTGGAAAGAATGGCATGGTAGAAGCGGTCGATGAGCACGCCGTCCGGCAGTTGGCGCGGACCGGCCAGCCCGCCCAGTACCGGCGACGCCTCGTAGATGTCCACCGCCGCCCCCTGGCGCGTCAACAGGTAGCCCAGGGTGATGCCCATGATGCCGCCGCCCACAATGCCGATGCGTTCTGTTGTGCTCATGTTGGGTCTAGGCCGCCGCGCCTTGTGAGTTGGCAGGAAACGTCGTCGCGGCGGACCGCGCCGGCGCCGCGCCCTGCCGTCCCGCCAGATACGCCTCCAGAAGCGTCGCGATCTGCTCACCCGCCGTCCCGTTGCCGAAGATGGGCGGATAATTCACCGGCGGCACAAAGGTGCGCCAAGTCTGCACGATGCGCTCCGGCGACGCGCCCGCCAGCCGGTTCCAGCCCGCCGCCACCGTTTCCATCCATTCCGACTCATCGCGCAAGGTGATGCACGGAACCTTGAGGAAGTAAGCCTCACGCTGCACCCCGCCGGAGTCTGTGGCGATCAAGGCCGCGCTCGTCTCCAGGGCGACCATGTCAAAGTAGCCCAGCGGCTCGGTGGCGTGCACATGCGGCCCCAGCGTGAGACCATAGCGCGCCAACGCCAAGCTCGTGCGTGGGTGAACGGGAAACACAACCGGCCCCGCCACTTGGTTGAGCGCCGTCACGATCCCGCCCAAGCGCGCCGCATCGTCGGTGTTGGCCGCCCGATGAATCGTCACCAGCGCAAACTCGCCCGGCTGTAGCCCAAGCCGCTGGAGGATCGATGACCGCGTCTGCGCCAGCTCCCAATACTGGAGCATGGCGTCCAGCATGACATCCCCTACGCGGTGGACCGAGGCCGTGTAGCCCTCCGCCGCCAGTTGGCGCACGGCGGTTTGGCTGACACAGAAGTGCAGGTCGGCGAGCCGGTCCACGACGAGACGGTTCACCTCCTCCGGCATCCGGCGGTCATAGCTGCGCTCGCCCGCTTCCACGTGGGCCACCGGGATACACAGCTTGGCGGCGGCCAGCGCCGCGCCGACGGTGGAGTTGGTATCGCCGCGCACGATGACCAGGTCCGGCCGTTCCCGCTCCAGCACCGTTTCCATGCGGGTGAGGATGGCCGCGGTCTGGGCGGCATGCGACCCCGACCCGACGCCCAGGTTGTGGTCCGGCGCGGGCAGCCCCAGATCGGCGAAGAACGCCTCGGCCATCTGGTAATCGTAGTGTTGTCCTGTGTGTACCCACACCTCCTGCACGTGGGCACGCGCTTGCAGCGCGCGCCGGATCGGTGCAGCCTGGATGAACTCAGGACGGGCTCCAACTACAGAGAGAATCTTCATTGGCAGACGGGCATCCCGCTGGCCCAACCATCTCAACTACGTGAAATGAGTAACACGCCGATCCCGACAACCAGCGTACCGAGTAGCCGCAGGGGCGTGATGTGCTCCTCAAAGAGCATCCAGGCCGCCAACAGCATGACCACATAGCTGAGGCTGGCGAAGGGATAGGCGTAGCTCAGGTCCACGCGCGATAGCGCGGCCAGCCAGAAGACCGTGCCCCCGGCATAGAGCGCCAGCCCCCCCACCACGAACGGATTAGTGGCCAGACGGAACAGTACGGCCAGCGTCTGGTCCATACTGAGCGTCACCTCGCCGATGATCACCATGCCATGCTTGAGCAGGATCTGACCGGCTGCGCCGGCCAACACGCTGATCATGATGTAACCGATTGCCAGAGTCATGAAGGTTCTGCTCCTCGCTTCGACCGTACCGGACACGTTCATTGCTGTTCTCCAACTGCGGCATAAGATGTGGGCCAGGGTCGTGCGCCCAGACGATAAGCAAGCACACGGGCTTGAAACTGGAGGTGGGTTCTGGTCGTCCGCCACAGCTTGGCCTTGGAGACGCCGTAGGCCCGGGCATGCAGCACGGTGGGAAACTCCGCCACCTGGTAGCCCGCCAGCATCGCCCTGACCAGCAGTTCCGTGCCGCCCAGAAAACCATCCGCCTCGTGCATGACCTGCTCGACGACGCGCCGTCGATAGGCGCGGAACAGCGCCGTGTAGGTGTGGACATGGCGATCCACCAGCACGCGGTAGATCAGCGACGACCCCTTGCTGAGAATCAGCCGGTAGCCCGGCACATTGTCCACGCCGCCGCCCGGATGGTAGGGCGAAGCCGTCACGATATCCACCTGGGGCAGCAAATGCGCCAACAGCGCCGGGATGGTCTGAAACGCATACGTGCCGTCGCTGTCGGTGGTGACCAGCACATCGCCGGTCGCGTGGCGCAGCCCGGTACGGATGGCAGCCCCCAGCCCACGGTTCTGCCCGTGGGCGATGATGTGGACGGCGACGCCGGGGTCGGCGCGGTCGAAGGTCGCGTGCAGCGCAGACAACGTACCGTCCCGGCTCCCGTCGTCCACAATGATCACTTCGGCAGCCTCGCAGCGTTCGCCGGGCACGACCGCCGCGCCCACCAGCCCGCGGATCACCGGCAGCAGTTCATCGCGCAGCTTGCCGATGTTATCGACTTCGTTATAGGCGGGGATGATGACCGACAGCTTCATAGCGCAGCGGCGGATAACCCGGTGGGCGCCACCTGCGCCGGGAGAAGGTGATGCCCGGTCGGGATCGCGACGCCATTCGTCCGCCGTCTCTGCTGTGCGAACCGGCCTTGAATGCTCTCGCGGATCTGCATGGCCAACCGCATGGCGCGCAGCCCGTGTTCGGCGGTCACCGCGGGCTGTTGCCGGCGCTGCACACACTCGACGAAGTGCTGTAGCTCCAGCAGCAGCGGTTCCGCCGGCGGCACGTGGATCCGCTCCACAACGCCCTCTTGGCGATACTTCACCCCGCGCTGATTCTGGTTGTTGAGGTATTCGCCCACGACGCTGCGATGCACCGAGACGGTCTTGTTGAGCAGATCGCCGTCGACGTAGGCTTCCAACGCCGTGGCGTCGATCTTGCGGACCTTCTGCTCGGTCACGCGTGACGCCGTCGCCGACAGCAGCGGACCGCCCTCAAACTCCACGGTCACACGAGCATGGTCGATGGACCCACTAAAGGCCGTCAGTCCCCACGCATCAACGGACACCGGTTCGGAACCCACCAGGTCTTGCAACAGGTCCAGATCATGGATCATCAAGTCCAGCACCACGTCCACGTCGGTGTTGCTGCCGAAGTAAGGACTGAGCCGCTGAAAGTTGACGGCCAGTACCGTCATCTCCTCCAACACGTTCTTCAACTCGATATAGGCCGGGTTGAAGCGCTCAATGTGGCCGACCTGTACGATCCGCGCATGCTGCGCCGTGGCCGCGACCAGCATCTCCGCCTGGCGTACAGTCTCGGCGATCGGCTTCTCGATAAACAGGTCAAGCTCGGCGTCGAGACACTGCATCGCCAGGTCAAAGTGGGCAGGCGTCGGCGTGGCGATGCTCACCGCGTTCACTTCGCCCAGCAAGTCGCCCACCCGGGCGAAGTAGCGGGTGTCGTACTGGCGCGCCAACGCCATACCCGCGTCCGCGTTCTGATCACAAATCCCCACCAAATCGGCATTCCGCAACGTGGAGAACACACGGGCGTGATTCTTGCCCATGCGGCCCGCACCGATCAGCCCAAGACGTATTCTCTCCATAAGGCCCCTCCCTCAAACCGCTACAGCTTCAGCGGCCCGCGCCAACTCATTCACGGACTGCGCAATTTCCGCCAGATCAGCCGGCGTCAATGACGGGTGGACGGGCAGCGAGAGCACCTCGCGACTCGCCCGTTCCGCCTGGGGCAGCACGATTTCTGCGCCCAGCCCCTGATAGACCGCCTGCTGGTGGATCGGAATCGGATAATAGATGCCAGTGCCAATCCCGCGCCGGGTCAGTTGCTCCACAACCCAATCGCGCCGGGGCGTCCGAATCGTATATTGATGAAACACATGGGTGGCCCCGGGCCGGGTCGGCGGCGTTTGGATGCCCTCCAGACGGCTCAGATGCTCGGTCAGATAGGCGGCGTTGGCTTGGCGCTGTTGGTTCCAGTGGTCCACCTTGCCGAGTTGGGCCAGCCCGATGGCGGCCTGGATGTCGGTCATCCGCATGTTGTAGCCCAGCGTTTCATGCACATAGCGGACGCGCATGCCGTGTTCGCGCAACAGCCGCATACGGTCGGCCAAGACCGGGTCGTCGGTCGTGATCAGGCCGCCTTCGCCGGTGGTCATGTTCTTGGTGGGGTAGAAGGCGGTCCCAAACGACCCCACCATCCGCCCGCCGAACTGCGCGCCGTGCGCCTGGCACGCGTCTTCGATCAGGAGCAGCCCGTGGCGCTCGGCCAACGCGGCCAGCGCCGCCATGTCGCACGGCTGGCCGAACAGATGGACGGGGATGATCGCCCGCGTGCGCGGGGTGATCTGCCGGGCGACCTGCTCCGGGTCAAGGGTGTAATAGTCCGGCTCGATGTCGGCGAAACGCGGCTGTGCGCCCACATAGAGGATGCAGTTGGCCGAGGCGATAAAGCTGAACGGGGTCGTGATCACCTCGTCGGCCGCGCCGAGGCCGTGCGCCATCAACGCAATGTGCAGCGCCGCCGTACCCGACGACACCGCGACGGCATGCCGCCGCCCACTCCAAGCCGCAAAGGCTTCCTCAAACTCACGCACACGCTTGCCCTGGGCGAGCTGTCCGGACTCCAACACAGACAGCACCGCGGCCTGCTCGTCCGCGCCGATAATGGGTCGCGCAATCGGGATCATGTTGGCATTCCTTCGACTTCAACCGTCCGGCCACACATGGGACAGTGACCGGTTCGCCCCTCTAGGGTGAGACGCTGGCCGCACGCACAGACAAACCCGATCAGCCGCGCCGGGACACCCACCACCAGACCGTAATCCGGTACGTCATGGGTCACCACCGCGCCCGCGCCGATCATGGCAAAGCGCCCGATGACCAAGCCCGCCATGACGATTGCGCCGGCCCCAATCGACGCGCCATAGCGCACCTGGGTCTCGCCCACGCTCCAGTCGTCCGCCGACTTCAGCTCACCCCCGACCGTGATCGCGCGCGGGTTGCGGTCGTTGGTCAGACACACCTGCGGGCCGATAAACACGCCGTCCTCGATCTGTGCGCCGTGGTAAATCAGCGCGCTGTTCTGAATCTTGACGTTGTCGCCAATGCGAACCTCAAAATCGATGTAGACATCCTTGCCGATGATGCACTGCGCGCCAATGCTTGCGTGCTCACGCACATGCGCCCGATGCCAGATTTTGGAGCCTGCGCCAATCTGTGCGCTCGGCGACACGTCCGCGGTGGGGTGGATGATGGGCCACGCGCGTGCGTCGTCCACCTTATGGCGGTGCAAGACCACGCTCATAGAGTTCAATCGCCTCCTGCATACACTGTTGATGGCGTGAATCGCCCAGGGCTTGATACCAACCCTGGCGCAAGCCCAGTTGGCCGTGCGTCACGTCAATGCTTTGCCACAATCGCGCGGCGTCGGAGGCGTCGCCCGCTAACGCATAACTCTCGCCAAGATACTGCCGGACGGCCCGGTCCTGCGGCTGGGCGGCATAAGCCGCCAACAGATACGCGTGCGCCGCAGCGTACTCCTCGCGCGCCAGGGCGATTTGGCCCAACCGGCGCAGCGCCGTCACGTTGGCAGGGTCCACGGCCAGCGCGGCGCGTAGATACGCCATCGCCGGCTCCAGGTCCACGCCCGGGTCGCGCCGCACTTGGTCCTGGAAGCCCCAGTCGGGCCAGTGATAGACGCTGAGTTCCGCCTGCGTTTGGGCGAGTGCGCCCAGGTTGGCATACCAGGCGGCGCGCCCGCCCAGCGCCCCCCACAACCCCAGCCCGACCACCACCACCGCCGCGACCGCGCCCAACCGGCGCAAAACCCAGCGCCGCCCGTCAACGCGCGTGGGCAGCCGCGGCGTGTTGCGCCAGGCGTAGACCTGCGCGCCTCCGCAGTAGCCGAATGGGAGAAAGAACACCGGGACCCAGGCGCTGGCATAGAGTTCCGAATCCAGCAGACCGTGCGCCACCGCGATCACCACCGCGGCCAGGCCACAGGCCCCCAGTACCCGCAACGTCCGATCCGCGCGCCCGGCCAGTGCACACGCCATCCCCGCCGCCGCCACGGCCATCCCACCAAAGCCCACTCCGCCGGCGACGCCTTGCTCCAAGACGATCTGAATCAACGTGTTGTGGGCGTGGTGAAACAGCGGCACATGCAGGAGAAAGAGATAGGACGAAGCCACCAGGGCCGTCATCCCCAGCCCGCTGCCCGTAAAGCGATAATCGGCGGCCAGCCCAAGCATCTGCCGCCACAGCGCCGCCCGTCCGGCAATCTCGTCGCCCAGGAGCGGTGTATAGTTCAGCAGCTCCGGCGGCCCGGCCAACAGCGCCACATAGACGACGGCCACGAGGGCTGCCCCGCCGGCCCCGACCCACAGCCACACCCGCCGCGCCGGGCCGGCCGGGCGGCTGCACAGCACCGCCGCCACTGCGCCCGCGCCGGCCGCCAACCAGGCGCTGCGTTCGCCGGTCAAGATCAGCAGCCAGACAGACAGCGCCCACGCCGCGCCCAACAGTTCGGCTTCCAGCCGTCTCCCCCGCAGGTGGGCCAGCAGCACACCGCCCGCTTGCAGGGGCAGCAGGATCACCAGCGCGCCCGCCATGACCGCGGCGGCATCGGGATTGGCAAACCTGGCCCAAAAGCCCAACCCCAGGGCCAGCAGGGTCGCCACGTAGCCCACTCCGGTGAAGACCCACAGCCGCCCCACCAGCAGTACGCCGCACACCCCAAAGCCGATCAGCAGTTGCGCCAGCCGCACACCGGCCGCCGCCGGGTCATAGGCGAGGCGGGTTGCCACCCCGGCCGACGCCAAGAACAGCACCGCCGACGCCACTGCCACCGGCGTCGCCCAGCCGGCGCGCCCGTCGCCGTACTCCGGTTCAGGCATGACCGCCCCCGGACGCTAACCTAGCTCTTGGCAAATTGGAGCATCTGCCAGCCCACGTTCAGCGCGCTCTTGGCCCCTTCCCAAGAATTAAGCCCCTTGAGAAAGGTCAGCACAGGGCCGGGGCGCAGCGACCATTCGCGGGTGGCGCGCTTCTGCCAATATT
>CAYJQA010000107.1:11375-11583 GCA_964372065.1 uncultured Litorilinea sp. | reverse complement strand
GCACGGTGCCGTGCCCCGCCGCGTGGTTCAGACGAACGCGGATCGGATAGCCGCCAGGGCTATTCGATATCGGTGAAATAGAACGTGGACGGACGCGAGATGTTGGGCGTCTGGCCGGCCTGGATGTTGAACTGGCGCAGCGGGATATTGCCCATGTTGATCTTGACCACACGGCCGCCCATAAACGCGCCGGACTGACCAACCGAGC
>CAYJQA010000107.1:0-11365 GCA_964372065.1 uncultured Litorilinea sp. | reverse complement strand
TGATCTTCCAGATCTCCTGGCCGATGGTGATGCGCTCTTCCGGCGTGGCGACAAGGCCCTGCGAGAAGAGGTCCAGTACAGCCTTGACGTTGTCAGGCGGCTCCACGCCCGACGCGCCGCCCGTGCCATACCACGTGCCGAAGCCGGGACCAGTGGCGGAGGTCTGATCGACCGGAATCGCATGGTACGGGTAGAGGAACAACTCATCGGTGCCGTCGTTCTGCCAGACGAAGATCTGGAGTTCGTTGGCGGCGCGCTTGTTCTCAACCAGGGAGCGTTCCTGCTCGACCACATTCGCGAAGATACCGACCTCGGCCCAGTCTTCCTTCACCAGTTCGGCCAGTTGTGTGAACGGGATGAAGGCGGGAATCGTGGGCAGTTCGATAATCAGCCGTTCGCCGTTGTCGGTGCGCAACCGGTAGCCTTCGCCATCCTTTTCCGTCAAGCCGATGGCGTCCAACATCGCGTTCGCCTGGTCGGGGTCAAAGGTAGACCAGAGTGAGCGATACTCGGGGCCGGGGTTGAAGACGGAGCTTTCCGCCACCACCGCGGAACCGGGCTTGCCGATGCCCAGGAAGATGATCTCGTTGATGGAGTCGCGATCCACGGCGAGAGAGAGGGCGCGGCGGAAGTCTACGTTGCGAATCCATTTGCCAATCTCTTCGTCGGCCTGGTAGCTTTGGTTCCACTGGAACGCGCCGTCGGCGCCGTGTTGGGCCGGGTCCAGATAGAGGGTGTAGTCACCCTTTTCCTGGTTTTCCAGGAAGACCGGGACGTTGGCGATGGCGAGATGGCGGGACTGGAAGTCGTACTCACCGGCGATGGCGCGCAGGTTGAGGCCCTCCAGGTTTTCGGCCAGGGTCATGCTGATACGGTCGATGTAGGGCAACTGGTTGCCGGCGGAGTCCACACCGTAGTAGTAGGGGTTGCGCTCCAGCACCCAAGTGTCGGTCGTGATAGGATTGACCGTCTTCCACGGGGTCACAGCCGGCAGGTCTGGGTTGTTCTGCCATGTGTTCTTGTCCTTGAAGAGGTTGACCCAACTGTCAAAGCCTTCCTCGGCGACGATCTTGTCCAGGTCGGCCTGGTCGACGAAGTCCGGGTGGAACTGCTGGAGATAGTGCGCCGGGGCAAAGCCGCCCAAGCCGTACTGACCTTGAATGGCGTTGCCAGCAAAGACGCTTACAGAACTCGCCAGGACCTCAAGGAAAAGGCTATTGGCCTGCGGGAAGGTGAACTTGAGGGTGTAGTCGTCCACCGCTTCCATCTTGGCGCCCTTGTCGATGTTGAAAAAGGCCGAGCGCACGGGAACCAAATCAGCGTTCTGGTAGATGTGCTCATACCAGAACATATAGTCGGCGGTTGTGAAGGGCTCGCCGTCGGACCACTTCATGCCCTGGCGCAAGAAGACCGTGATCTCCGTACCGTCTTCGTTGACCTGCCAATCCTTGGCGACGTTCGGCTCCAACTCGGGGAAGCCATCCGAGTCCCAGAAGAGCAAGCGATCGCCGCCGGCGACGCGGTGGCCGTTCTGACCGTCGCCGGGGCCGGTGAAGCCGCGACGCCACGTACCGCCGTATTTGCCGATCTCATGCAGTGGCTGGATGACGAGTAGATCCTCAGCCACCGGGAGGCGATCCGCTAGCGGAGGCAGCGTGCCCGCGGCGACCATCTCGGCCAGCATGGGCGCTTCGGCGAACTCGGTGGGGAACTCGGCCGGGTCCCGGATGATCTCGGGGCCCTCGATATCACCCTTGATCAAGGTAGAGCCAAGAGCGGCTTCTTCCTCGGCGGGCGGTTCGGTCGCTTCGGCAGCCGGTGCTTCCGCCGCAGGCGCGGCGGGCGCTTCGGTGGCGGGCGCTTCGGCGGCCGGCGCTTCCGCAGCCGGGGCCTCAGCGGCGGGCGCTTGACCGCCGCCGCACGCGGCGAAGACGAGGGCCAGCGCGATCATAAGCGCCGAGACCCAAAGTAGGCGTTTGAACTGCATATGGATTCCTCCTGGTCTGAATGGTGGCTGTGTTCAACTAGACTGTGGGAGACAACAACGGGTGAATTTCACCCGACGCTGACCGCCTGATGAATACTGGAGTTCGCTGCCGTGCAGTTGGGCGCGACGCCACAAGCGAATGCTGCGCGAGATGGGCGGCAAAGCTTAACACCGGATGAGCAAATGGTGATGCTGCGACGGAGGCACGCCGGTAGAAATCGAATCGGGTGCTGTTTAGGACAGACCGAACGATAGCATAGGGCAGGAATCGTGTCAACTTGGGTTCGGAAAGCCGGCTGCGGCGTCCACGAGCGACAGCCTAGCCCGCGCCACGACTAGGTCTAGACTGTCCAAGGGAAAGGATGGCCGGGCCGAGCGCGAGTTGACAGTGGCGCGCGCCGCGCGGTATGGTCTGCCGGTGCAGGGTGCGACCGGCAACGGCGTCAGGTGTCATGCAGAGGGGAGAGGGCGATGCGCGAAGTCAGATGGGGTATTATCGGCTGCGGCGACGTGACCGAGGTGAAGAGCGGACCGGCGTTCAACAAAGTACCCGGCTCTCGGTTGGTCATGGTCATGCGGCGCGATGCCGCCAAGGCCGCCGATTATGCCGCACGGCACGGCGTGCCCCGCTGGACGAGCGACGCCGACGCGCTGATCCACGACCCGGATGTGGACGCGGTCTATATCGCGACGCCGCCGGATTCCCACGCCGACTATACGCAGCGCGTGGCCGCGGCGGGCAAGCCGGTCTACGTGGAGAAGCCCATGGCGCGCACGACGGCGGAGTGCCAAGCCATGTTGGACGCGTGTGACAGCGCGGGCGTGCCGCTGTTTGTCGCATACTACCGGCGACGGCTGCCGACCTTCAGCAAGGTGGCCGAACTGCTGCGCGACGGCGCGATTGGCGACGTGCGTTTCATGAAAATGGAATTGCTCCAATCACCCAAACCGGACGACTTTGCCGACGAAAAGCCCTGGCGCGTGCAGCCGGAGATCAGCGGCGGCGGCTACTTCCATGACCTGGCCAGCCACCAATTCGATATTCTCGATCACCTCTTGGGACCCATCGCGGCGGCGAGCGGCAATGCTGCGAATCAGGCCGGGCTGTACGCCGCAGCGGATGTGCTGTCGGCGAGCTATCGTTTTGCCGGCGGCGTCTTGGGCAGCGGCGTTTGGTGCTTCACGGTGGATCCAGGCCAGCGCCGCGACGTCATCGAGATCGTGGGGAGCCGGGGCGCGGTGGAGTTCCCGTGTTTTGACTTGGCCGCGCCGGTGGTGTTGACGGCGGGTGGGCGAGTCACGGAGTTTCACTTCGATCCACCCGCCCACGTGCAGCAACCCTTGATCGAGTCGGTCGTGGCGGCGCTCTTGGGCCAGGGCGAGTGTCCCAGCACCGGCGCGTCGGCGCTGCGCACGAACCGAGTGCTGGAGGAGGTCGCCGGCGCGTAAGCGGGCGACCTGTCCCAGGGCCGCGCCACTAGGGTTGCCGGGGGCGATTGGGGTGTGCTATAGTGATCGTGCCCCAACCGCGAATTGACGGCTGTCAATTCGCGATGACAGGAAGAGCCGTTGTCTTTCACCCGTAGATCAAAGCCAAATAGCCTAAACTCGCATGGAGGCAAGTCCGATGAAGATCATGCAAGCCAGGTGGATTCTGACGTTTCTAGTGGTGGTGGCGCTGGCGCTGGCGGGCTGTACGGCCGTGGCGCCCGCCGCCGAGGCCCCCGCCGCTGAAGCGGGTGCCGCGCCCGCGGGTGCGCCGGTCGAACTGCGCATCACATGGTACGACGACGGCCAGGAAGGCGCGGTGCTGCGGGACCTGCTCGACCGCTTTGAGGCGGACAATCCCGACATCAAGGTGACGATGGATACCGTGCCCTATTCGTCCGGTATTCTGGAAACGCTGCCGATTCAGCTCGAGGCCGGCGAGGGCCCGGACATGGCACGCGTGACGCAATTGGGCGTGCTGTCCAAGTACTATCTGGACCTGCGCCCCTATCTGAGCGACGCGGCCTATTGGGAGACGAACTTCGGGCCGTTCCTGGCGTGGATGCAGACCGCGCCGGACGGCAATGCGATTCCGGGGTTCATGACGCAGTTGACGGTGACGGGGCCATTCGTCAACCGCACGCTGTTTGAGCAGGCCGGGGTAGCCGTGCCCAGCGATGCCAACGACAGCGTGACCTGGGAAGAATGGACCGCGGCTGCCAGCGAAGTGGCCGAAAAGACGGGTACGTTTGCGCTGGCCATGGACCGTTCCGGTCACCGGCTGGCCGGCCCGGCGGTGAGCATGGGCGCCAAGTATTTCGACGACGCGGGCTATCCGGCGCTGGTGGGCGACGAGGGCTTCAAGGCCATGGCCCAACTGATGGTGGACTGGCACGCCAACGGTGTGATGATTCCTGAAGTGTGGATCGGCTCGGCGGGCAGCTATGCCGCGGCCAATGAGCCGTTCATCAACGGCCAACTGGCGATGTACATGTCCGGCAGTTGGCAAATCGGCCAGTTTGCGGAGAAGATCGGCGACGCTTTCGACTGGGAAGCGGTGCCGAATCCGTGCGGCCCGGGCGCGTGTTCGGGGATGCCGGGCGGCGCGGCGCTGGTGGCGATCAATACCACCGAGCATCCGGAGGAAGTCGCGCGGGTCATGGAGTACTTGACCAGCGAGGCCGTGATGTCCGAGTTCTACGCACGCACGCTCTTTATTCCGGGGCATCTGGGCCTGGCAGAAACGGGCGTGGACTTCCAAACCGACCTGCCGCAGGCGAAAGCGTCACTTGCGACGTTTGCCGGTCAGGTCGGCGCGCTGGTTCCGCTGGCGTATGACTTGCAGGCCTACAAGTACAACACGATTCTGTTCAATGCCACGCGTGACCGGCTGACGCAGGTCTTTGCCGGTGAGCTAACACTGGACGAAGCGATCGAGAAGATGCAGGAAGACATCGACGCGGGTATTGCGGAGGCCGAGAAATAGGCCACCGGCCGTTTGCCTGTCGCCAGCGCGGATGGTCTTGCTGCTCCGGAAACGGGCGCAAGGCCATCCGCGTTTGACTTTGCGGAGGGTTAGTCATGGAGTATGGTCGAGATGAAACGCTGCCGCCGGCGTTGTCCGTGTCCATGAGCGACCGCATTGGCCGCGTTTTCTACGGCATCTATGCCGCGGTCATGGCGACGCTGGAGATCGTGTTCAATGCGTTGCAGCAGCGGCTGGGCATACGGCGGATGGCCTATATCTTTGTGCTGCCGAATCTCCTGATCTTCGGCATCTTTGTGCTGTTCCCCATGCTGCTGAACTTCTATTATGCCTTTACCGGGGGCACGGCGCTGTTTCCGCAGAACCGGCCCTTTGTCGGTCTGGCGAACTTCGCGCGCCTGTTCAGTTGTGACAACTTCCTCGACCCCAACTCCTGTGTGGAGGATCGTTTCTGGCGCGGCGTCTACAATACCGTGTTCTATGTCGTGTTCCAGGTGGGGGTGATGGTGTCGCTCGCGCTGGTCACGGCGCTGGTCCTGAACCGCAAGCTCGTGAACCGCGGCTTCTTTCGGAGCGTGTTCTTCTATCCCGTGTTGTTGTCGCCGGTGGTGGTGGCGCTGATTTGGAAGTGGGTGTTGCAGCGCGACGGGCTGCTGAACGGCGTGCTGGTCAGCATGGGGATGGAGCGCGTGATCTTCTTCCTCAGCGCCAACTGGGCGGTGTTCTGGGTGATCTTTATCAGCACATGGGCGCAGATGGGCTTCTACATGCTGATTCTGCTGGCCGGTCTCCAGTCGATCCCGCGCGAACTGTATGAGGCGGCAGACATGGACGGGGCCACACGGCTGCGCGGGTTTATGTACATCACGTTCCCGCTGCTGATGCCGACGATGCTGGTGGTGATGGTGCTGGCCGTGATTCGCGCGGTACAGGTGTTTGACCAGGTGTGGGTTCTCACGGGCGGCGGACCGGGTACGGCGACCACGTATGTGATCCAGTATATCTATGAAACGGCCTTCGCCAATCAAATCCAGCAGTTTGGCATGGCGTCGGCGGCGTCGATGGTGTTGGGCATTGCCCTATTGGCGCTGACGTTGATCCAACTGCGCGTCGGGCAGCAATCGGATATTGCCTGATGCGCGCCGTGCACGCTTTGATACGACCAGGGAGCAGCCGACATTGAGCAGCATTGGCGACTATTTTGCGCGGACCAGCGGGCGCGGCCGGCTCGACTGGGCAGACATCTTCACGTACATGTATCTGTTCTTGGGCACGCTGATCATGTTTGTGCCCGTGATTTGGCTGGTGCTGTCGTCGTTCAAGACACCGGCGGCGCTGGTCCGCTTTCCGCCTGATCTGCTGCCCTACAATCAGAAGATGGTGCAGGTCGCCGGCTATGATGATCCGCTGCCCCTGTACGAAGTGACGCTGGCGGACGGCAGCGTGCGCGAGCTGGCCCAGGTGCGCCGCGTCGGGCTGGAGGCGCAACTGGTTGACCCGGCCGCGCCGGGGGAGATCGTCAAGGTCAACATTGACCAGCGGCGCGAAGTGCGGGAAATCCGTCTGGCGACGGAGAATTACTTGGAGCCGCTGCAACGGTTCAACTTCCTGGTCTACCTGCGGAACAGTGTAGTCGTGACATTGGTCGCGACGCTGATCACGCTGGTGATCAACAGCATGGCCGCATTTGCGCTGTCGAAGTATGAGTTTCGGGGCCGCGACACAATTCTGGTGATCATCATCAGTACGCTGATCATCCCCATTTCCGTGATTCTCGTGCCGGTGTTTCTGGTGATCACGGGGATCGGCTGGAACAACAACCTGTGGGGGGTGATCATTCCGGGCGCGGCCACACCGACCGGCGTGTTTCTGCTGCGCCAGTATATGCTGACGATCCCGGATGAACTGCTGGCGTCGGCGCGCATCGACGGGGCATCGGAGTGGCGCGTCTACTGGCAGCTAGTCATGCCGCTATCGGCCCCGGCGCTGGCCGTGCTGGCGATCTTCTCGGTGATGTGGCGGTGGAATGATTTTCTGTGGCCGCTGATCGTCTTGAGCCGCAGCGAACTCTTTACCCTGCAGGTGGGGCTGGCGGCGTTTCAGGGCGAACTCAATGTGCAGTGGCACTATGTGTTGGCAATGACGGTGCTGACCCTGCTGCCCATCACGCTGGTTTTTGCCTTCTTGCAGCGGTTCATCACCACGGGCATCGCCACGACCGGTATGAAATAGACAAAAGAAAGCCCGCCGCACTCCTACCAGAAGGAAGGAGCGCAGCGGGCCGAAGTGCGGGCGGCGTGCGCTACCAGCAGGTCATGGACCCCAAGAATAGCTCGCGCAGGTCTTCGGCGGAGGCGGGGCGCGGCGACAGCTTGGTGACGCGATGCTGCGGCAGCGTGCCTTCCACCAGCCGATCCACATCGGCGGGGCCATAGCCGAGTTCGGCCAGCCCGTTGGGCATCCCAGTTTGGCGCATGATATTGACCAGCGCGCCGGCGACTATTTCGCCGGCGTCGTCTTGAGCCGCGTCGCGCGTGTCCGCACCCATGAGACCGGCGGCGTAGAGGTGCAGCTCCGGGTTGGTGGACGCGGTCCAACGAAAGACGGCCGGTGCGTTGACAATGACGGCCATGCCGTGGGGGACCATGGGATGGTCGGCGTGGTAGCCGGCGGGCACATAGTCGCGGACCATTCCGGCCACCGGGTAGGCCATGCCGTGGGGCAGATGGACGCCGGCATTGCCGAAGCCGATGCCGGCAATGGTCGCGGCCAAGAGCATTTGGCTGCGCGCCTCGTCGTCTTCGGGGTCGTGGACAGCGCGCACTAGGAACTCGCTGGTCATCTGGATGGCTTTGCTCGCCCAAATTTGGCTGATGGGATTGGCTCCCTGGTAGGACGGGCGCAGGCGCGGATGGTCGGCGGCGGGGCGGCTGGAGTAGGGCAGCGCAGTGAGAGACTCCAGCGCGTGGCTCAGCACGTCAAGCCCGGTGCAGGCCGCGGCCAGTTTGGGCATGGTGCGCGTGTTGTCGGGGTCGATGATGCCGAGGACCGGGCGCAGGGCGCGGTGGGCAATGCCGGTCTTAGCGTGCATGGCAACGTAGTCGAAGATGGCGACGCCGGTCGTCTCGCTGCCGGTCCCGGCGGTGGTGGGGACGGCAATCAAGGGCTTGAGTCGTCCCGGCACAGGGCGACCTTCGCCAATGGGCGGATTGACATAAGCAAAGAACTCGGCGGGATAGGTGGAGTAGAGGTTGGCGGCCTTGGCGGTGTCCATGCTGGAGCCGCCGCCGACCGCCACATAGCCGTCGAAGTTGCCCGCCACGGCGAAGTCAATGGCGTGTTGGAAGGACGCGTCGGTCGGCTCGATACGCACCTGGTCATAGAGCACCGCGTCGATGCCTTCGCCGCGCAGGCTCGCCAGCGCAATAGCGACCGGTTCCAGCTTAGCGATGGTGGGGTCGGTGACGACCATCACGCGCTTGACGCCCAAGTTGGCCATGTCGGGGCCGACTTCGCGCGTGACGCCGGGACCGAACTTGATGCTGGAGGTATCCATCGTGAATGCAGTTTCGAGAGGCATGGGTGGCTCCTTTGGTGCTGAGTGGCTGGTGGGTGGGGCTAGGCCGGTAATCCGCACGCCATGAGGGTCACCAAGTACCCGCGATATACGTAGGGAGCGATCACCTGCCAACCAAGTGTGCGATAGAAACTCATACGGTCATGGGTATAGAGATAGAGACGGGCAACGCCGAGGGCAGCGGCTTCCTGCATGACCCGGCGCACCAACGTCGCGCCAAGCCCGCTGCGCCGGTGGTCGGGCGCGACATACACGCCGGCCAGCCACGGCGTGAGATCCGGCAGGATGCTCATGTCGTTGACCACCAGGCTGGCGCTGCCGGCGGGCGCGCCGTCCTGCAACGCGACAAAGGTTGTGGGAATGGCATGGCGTTGCAGATGGGTCTGGAAGCGGTCGACGCGCTCGGCCGCGGTGCGGCCCGGCGAGAGATAGCCGAATTGCGCCTGGTGCCAGGCGGCCAAGTGAGGGATGGTCTCGGGACAATCGGCAAGGTAGGTGATGGTGGTTGTCGGCTGCATAGGCTCCGGTGTGACTAGGCGATGGCGGTGAGAGCGGGTGCGGGGACGGTGCGGCCGGCTGCGGCGAGTACGGCTAGGGCATCCACCGTCACCCACTCGTTCATATGGCGTGCGCTCGTGCCGCCCCAGTTGACCGCTGACCAGCCACTGCTGAGGCGGCCGCCGGCGCGGTAGTAGCTCTTTTCGGCAGGAAAGCCGCCATCGGGCAGCCGCTTGGCTGCGAGAAGATCGAGGGCATCCTGGCAGCGGGGGTCATGGATCAGCCCTGCCTCGGCCATGACGGTCAACCCGGCGAGGATGTCATAGTGCCAATAGCAGGGATAATGCAGCACGACAAAGTCAGGCCGCATGATCGTGGCGTCGGCCACGCGGCGGTAGAGCCGCCGTTTGAGGAACACCTCGGCGGCGCGGGCGACGGCATCCTGAGATGCACGGCTGCCGGTCATCTGCGCATGCAGCACGAGGGCGCGCAGCGGAATCAGGCTTTCCATGAACGAGGACTTGGCAGCTTCAGGATGCTTGTCGCAGTTCCAGCCGCCATCGGGCCACTGCCAGCGTAGGAGGCGCGCGACGAGTTCGTCGACGCGGCCATCGGCCAAGCCCAACTTGAGGAGATAGTAGACGGCGTAGGCTTCCTGGGAGGCGCAGCGCCGCGTCCGGCCGTCGATAGTCTTGATCGACTTGCGGTGGGCTTCGCCCAGCAGCCAGGCCAAGACGTCGTCGCGCAGCGGGATGAGTGAGGCGTCGCCCGCCGGATAGCCGATGTCCGCGAGCGCGGCCAACACCCAATGCGCGCCGTACCATTTGGCGTACGCACCGTGGGGAATGTGCCCGTCCGCGTCACGCCCGGACAACAGTGCTTGGACGCGGGACGAGGTGCGCACCTCCTCCTGCACCTGCCACACGGCGGGCGACTCCGGTTCTACACCAAGCACGCGCACCATTGTCTTGTACCGGATCGACGGCTCATCCGATGCCAGTAGTCTGTCCACGATGTTCGCGACCATGTGACCCTCCACCCGCTTGCGCGGATCGTAGTCCGAGGCGCAGCCGTGTTGTGTAGTTGGGACGCCAGGTTGTGGGCAAGCGCCGCGGCGCGCCCGCATAGTATGAGTGTAGCGCGTCCGGATGGTTGCGGCAATTCCGGCCGCGCAGCGGGCAAGGGGTGACGCCCACGCGACAGAGGTTGCGCCGGCGGGCGTCCGCTCAAACAGGTATGTGACCACCGATCGCCGACCGTGGGTCCGGCACGCGACCGGTTAGGCCGGCTCCGGACACGGCAGAGCCGGCAGGGCGCTTCCCGGTGCGACTACTTTTCCTGCCGAACGACCGACTTCACCTTGGCGACAAGCTCCGGCGTAATTTCCTTGACGTCGTGCACGGTTTGGGCGTGCGCGGCGACGGTCGCGAGCAGTTCCTCTTCCGTCTCTGCCTTGACAACACCTTCGCAGTCGAAACCTACATCGCGGCAACGAACGACAAGCGTCATGGGGTTTCTCCTTTCAAAGCAACCAATCGTCGTGTGTGGGGGGAGCAGCGTATGCGGGAAGCGCCGTGCCGGCTCGGCTGGAGGACACAGTATAGCGCCACGGGGAACGCCTGTCCAAGCGAAAAACGCACCGGGCCAGATCCCGTAATCGTGTGCGCCAACCGGCTTGATGTAGACTAAGGCGCGCGCAATCAGCGGAGGCAGGGGGTATGGCGCGTTAGCATAGGGGAGGCGGGCCGTGCAGAGCTATGACCATGAGAGCTATCTATCGCCGTTGACATGGCGCTATGGTAGTGACGCCATGCGGGCGCTGTGGAGCGAGGCGGAAAAGCGCCGTTTGTTGCGGCGCTTCTGGGTGGCCCTGGCAGAGGCGCAGGCGGCGGCCGGATTGGTCACGCCGGAGCAGGTGGCCGACCTGCGGGCGCACCAGGACGCGATCGACATTGACCGCGCTGCGGCGATCGAAGCTGAGATCCGCCATGACCTGATGGCCGAGATTCGCACTTTTGCCGAGCAATGTCCGGTCGGCGGCGGCATCATCCACCTGGGTGCGACGTCGATGGACGCGCTGGATAACGTGGACGCCCTGCGGCTGCAGCGGGCGCTGGACGTGATTGTGGGCCGGCTGGAGCGCCTGCTCGGCGGTTTGGTACAGCGGATGGAAGCCGAGGCGGCGACGACGACCATGGCGTTTACGCACATTCAGCCCGCCGAACCGACGACCGTGGGCTACCGGCTGGCGCAATATGCCCAAGACCTGTGGGGCGACCTGATCGACCTGCGCCGCGTGCGCCGGGAGATCCGCGGCAAGGGACTGAAG
>CAYJQA010000106.1:0-11593 GCA_964372065.1 uncultured Litorilinea sp. | reverse complement strand
TTTGGGCATCTGGCACCCTTCGCTCTCTAATTCACATCACGCATCTTTGGGCGCGTTTGCCCTCTCTATGCTTGATGATCTGCACATGGGCCAGCGTGCGGGGGATGCCAAAGCGCACGTTGAGCTGTCGGCCACGCGGGCCACGGCGGCTGAGGCGGTAGGGCTGCCCAAAGATCTCCGGGAAGAGGCGGGCTTCGCCATCCGTCAGCAGCACCAAATCCGGGCGACTTGCCAGCCGACTGGCGCCATCCTCCAGTAGACGGCGTATGAGTGCTTCATTGCGTCGCCCCTGCACATGGGCGAGGACAAACTTGCTGGCGGGGTCAATCAGCTCTGCCTCCCAGGCCGGTTCTCCTTTGGAGCCTGTGTAGCCGTAACGCTCATCGGCTTCGAGGGTTTGCACCTGCACGTCTTGGACTCACTCCTCGTGAAAGGCCTGGCCATGCTCACCCAGCCGTTGATTCAGCCGCCGCACCGTGCTCGGGGCGACGCACACCAACCGGGCCGTACCTTTCAACGAGCAGCCTTCGGCCAGATGCTCACTCATCGTCACCGCCTGGGCTTCACGGATCTTGGTGTTCCATAAGGCGCTCTGCTTGCGCTCACTGAACTCGCTGCAACAAACCCGGCAGCGCAGGTAGCGGATCTGGTCTCGGCCATAGGTCTTGCGCACGGTCAGATTGTGCTGACCGGCTTGCCCATACGGTTCGCAGCGTCTGTTCACGCATGCTAGACTGTCCAGGGGAGATCGGCAGGGAAGGGAAGTTGTTGTCGACATACAGCAAGCTTACCTGCATCCACTCGATCTCCCTCTCTCCCGGTCGGTGATAATCTCACGGCACTATCACCGTGCACAGCATGTCCCTTTCACCAAAGGCCGTCTCACAGGCGCGCCGGCATGGCGTGGTACGCCGGCGCTACCGCAAGTGGGGCGACCGAAGCAAGATAGGTACACCAAAAGGTATACAACAAACAGCGAGGGCCGCCTTTGAGGGCGGCCCATTTGTTCGGCAAAGTCTATCGTTTGCGCTGACGACAGAGGTGCACCATCACTCTATACTGTGACTAGAGCCATAGTGGTTGACCCAAATACCTGGCGTAGGGATTGGTCCCCCCAGGGATTCCGGGGTACCTGAGTAGGAGAATCTCATGCGAACGGTCTATTTCCCAATCTTTACCCTCCGCCCTTTTGAGCGGGGCATCCAGGAAACCCTGGGCAGATACAGCGGGTTCGTGATGCCTGGTTTGGGTTTTCAAATTCCCTTCGTCCATGTCATCCGCATCCGCGACATCCGCGAACACACCATGGACATCCATCCCCAGCCGGTGATCACCAAAGACAACGTCGAGATCACGGTGGATGGGATCATGTGGGTGCGGCCGACGGTCGATGAGGAGTCGATCAAAAAGACGTTCTATAACATCGACGATTGGAAGAAGGCGATCATCCAACTGGCGATGACCAACTTGCGCCAGGAGTTCGGCGACCTAACCCTGGATGAGAGTCTGGTGGCCCGCGAGAAGATCGCGGCCAATCTACAGCGGATCCTAAATACCTACGCCGTCGAATGGGGCCTGACCGTCAGTAAGGTGGAAATCCGCCTCATTGATCCGCCTGAAGACATCAAGAAGGCCATGCACAAGCAAAAAACCTCTGAGCAGGAGCGGCGTTCCATGCGCCTGCTGGCAACCGGGGAATTCGAAGCCGCGGAACAACAGAAGCTGGCGATCATTCAGCGTGCGCAGGGGCAGCGCGAAGCCGCCATTCAGGTGGCCCAAGGCAAGGCTGAGGCGATTCGCCTGGTCAACGAGGCCGCCGAGCGGTATTTCGTCGGGAATGCTCAGGTTCTCAAGCAGATGGAGATGATCGAAACCTCCCTGCGTGAGAACGCCAAGATCGTCATCACCGAGCATGGCATTAGCCCGACGCTGCTGTTGGGCAGCCTGCCGGTCAGTCTGGCGCCGGTCGAGAAGAATGGGCGCGAGCCAAGCCTGCGTCCGTGAGCATCTCCAGTTTGCGTTTTTGCTGGCGGATGACCAGAAGGCGACAACGTCATGATGGATCGCAAGGGGTCTCGACCGGCGGAGTACCACCACGCCGGCCTGCACAACCATCAGGATTCCGCAGACACGTATCCACCGCCGTATCGTCATCCTGAAGCCAGCTTGAGAGCGTTTCCAATTGGGTACAACCAACAAGGAGGAAGACTGATGGCACTCAATGTGAAAGACGAACCCCGACCCACAAATGACTCGCGTGCGCGAACGGTGGCTGAACCACGGAAGGTGGCGCCCGTGGAACGCAAGCCAAGTTTGGGGGAGCGGTGGGGCAATGTCCAGCCGAGCAAGATGACGCTGTTCTGGGCCTGTCTGGCGAGCGTCATTCTGACCGTCGTGATCGGCTTTGCCTGGGGTGGCTGGGTGACCGGCGGCAGCTCCCTGGCGGCCGGCGTGGCGGTGGGGAAAGATGCCGTCATCCAGCGGCTGGCGCCCATCTGCGTCGCCCAGTTCAACCTGGACCCTGACAAGGCCACGAAGCTCGCCGAATTGACGGCACTGACTACGTACAAGCAGGCGCAGTATGTGCAAGACCAGGGTTGGGCCACCATGCCTGGCGAAGCGAAACCGGACAGCAAGGTAGCCGCGGCCTGCGTAAAACTGCTCTTGACGATGACCCCGTAGACAATCCGGTGGACGCAGGACCGGTTCTGCCGGATTGCATGAAGGATGGATGCTGGCCTGCCTTCCCGAACAGCGGTAGCTTTCGGGAAGGCAGGCCAGACGCACTTCTGCAGGACCCCTGGTTGCCCAAGCCATTCACTTGGCGGGCATGTACGGACAGGCACTAGAAGCGAAACGGGCCTGCCCTGCCGGACTCAGAATCTCGACTGCCTAAGCCCTGTCAGTTGGAGGGAGCAATGAAACCATTACATGACTATTTCTACCGCTTTCCGCACACGCAGCCCGGTATGCCGGGGCGGTGTCGGGTCCGCATCTACAAACGCCAGAACGGCGACCACACGGTGCTGTTGACGGAACTCGACACGAATTCCGGAGAATCGATCGCCAGCGCCTGTGAGCGCATCGCCACGGATCTGGCGGCGGTGAGAGGCCTCAACCCAAAGAGGACGCGGTGGATCCAACACGATTCGTCGTACGACGATCTGCCGCAAGAATTCGGTGAGTTGCAGTTCACTTGGGATAGCACTAACACCGCGAGTGACCCACAGTGGCAGCGGCTGGACGATGAGCAAGCTGAAGCGCTGACGGGCGAAAGCCTGAGCGCCCTGAATCGACGCTTAGGGGACTTCGAATCACAGATTGAGGAGGGAACCGCACATGAACGAACTGAAGCCAAAGGCGCAGCATGAACGACTCTTGGCCGATGCTGACAAAGAGAAGATTGTGCAATACCTGAGTAATGGCCGGGATCAAGATGTCACCAGAATCGCGGTAACACTCGCACGTCAGTGTGATCTGTTCGTCCACTTCCATCGCTTATGGAAGCTGCGTGTAGCGGATCTTGACGAGAAGCTGGGCACGGAGCGGTATATGCAGAACATCTATGTGAACAAGCGGGCCTTGTACAAGGAACTGAGCAAAACGACGCCCCCGTCATAAGCCCGAACGGACTTGCGATCCTTGTCTACACTGGCCCTCGGGAGAACAACCATGTTCGGAAACATTCTGGTGCCATTGGATGGGTCGCCAATGGCAGATCGGATTCTGCCCCATGTCGCCGCCATTGCGCAGATAGACGGCCCGCCGATCACCCTCTTACGTGTCCTGGAGACCGACGGTGTAGAGTCAACGGCAGTCGATCCGTTGGCCTGGCACTTCGCCAAGGCTGAGGCGCAGGCCCATTTGGATGAGGCCGCCAAGCAACTAACGCAGTTGGGCCTAACATCAAATAGTGTGCTACTGGAAGGCGGAGCCGCCCAGCGTATTGTCGAGTATACGCATCAGCACGGCGCGGATCTGATTGTATTGAGTAGCCACGGGCAGGGCGGAGCAAGCGGCTGGAACGTCAGTAGCGTTGCCCAAAAGGTCATCCATCGTGCGGGCACGTCCATTCTGCTTGTGCGCTCTATGCTTGTAAGCTCGTCAGATGAAAGCGCCGACGAGCGGAGGGAAGCCGGCGGCGCGATCGTTCAGTACCATCGCATTCTGGCGCCGCTGGACGGCTCACAGCGTGCGGAAAGTGCACTACCCTTGGCCAGCGCCCTAGCCGAGCGCCATTCGGCTGAACTGCTGGTAGTGCACGTCGCCACGCGTCCGGAGATGATCCAACGTGTACCACTTAGCCCGGAAGATGCGGCGCTTGGCGAGCGCGTGGTCGCGCGCAACACGATGGAAGCTGAGAAGTATTTTGCCCAACTGCAATCTCGGCTGCCTCCCAAGGCGCAAACACGCGTCCTGATCGACGATAGTGTTGCGGGGGCACTGCATCAACTTGTCCAGCAGGAGCAGGTAGATTTGGTCGTGCTCAGCGCGCACGGTCATGCGTTTCACAGGCAGTGGCTCTATAGCGCCCTGGTGAACAGCTTCATCACCTATGGCGCCACATCACTACTCATCTTGCAGGATCTTCCTTTCGATGAAGCGAAACTGGCCACGGTAGAAGGCCCGGCAGCATACCCAACCATGCCAACCCGAAGGGCGAGCGAAGACGAAGGGCTAAACATTCGTGGTCAATTTGACATCTGATTCCGCAGTACCGGACCAGGATCCGCTCCACTCTGGGGCGGTGGATGAGCGCGACCCACCAGAGACACCTAGTCGTCTGGAACGGATGGCGCACCAACTTGCCGCCCAGCATGTGATTGGGCCGCAACTCGCCGGCTATGTCCGTCACCTGCCCCAACTGCCACGCTTGACAAAGCAGTTGCAGGATGCGCACCAACACCTTGTCGACGCGTCGGCCCAGGACCTAGCCCTTTCCAATGCCGCCGAATGGCTGTTGGACAACTACTATGTGGTGGTTCAGGTCCTACGGCAGATCGAGGAAGACCTACCCGAAGCCTATTACCGGCAGTTACCCAAACTCGCCGCCGACAACTCCCTCTCGACCGATCCCCACGCAGGGCAGCCACGCATCTACGCCGTGGCGTGCGCCTTCTGGACACATGAAGAGTATCAACTGGATCAAGGCCGGTTGAGCCGCTTCGTGGCCGCGTATCAGCAAGTGCACGCGTTCACCATGGGCGAGTTGTGGGCCGTGCCGACGATGCTGCGGCTGGCGCTACTGGAAACTCTCGCCCAAGCTGCCGGGCGTATCACTCGCCAAGCAACTGATACAGGTGTCACGGGTAGCTCTCCTGCCGCCGGTGCTCCAGCAGTGCACAATGACAATGACGTTGTTGCCCACTGTATACTCAGCCTGCGCCGGTTGGATGGCGTGGACTGGAGCCACTTCTTTGAAGATGTTAGTCTAGTGCACCAGATTCTCAGCATGGATTCTGCTGGGGTATATGCGCGGATGGATTTTGCTTCCCGCGACCGCTATCGTGGTGTGGTTGAGAAGCTGGCACACGCCACCGCCCAGGATGAAGCCGATGTCGCCCAGCAGGCGATTGACTTGGCAAGCGTCAATGATGATCGGGCGGATGCCCACAACAGTGAAGTCGAACTTGTCAGCGATGATGGCCTCGGCAGCGCGCCCAACCGGCTCGACTTTGACCGGGACGTGTCACGCCGCGCCCACGTAGGCTACTACTTATTCGAGCAAGGGCGCGTGCAACTGGAGAGGGCTATCGGCTATCGACCGCGCGGTATGGCAGGGCTGCGGCGTGGGATGGTTCGTCACCCCACCTGGGTCTATCTAGGGGGGATTGGCCTGCTGACCGGCTTGATCATCGCCGGCTTCGTTGCGTACGCGCGCGCCGCGGGCGCGCCCAGCGGGCCCCTGCTGCTGTGGCAAGTCGTCGTAGCCCTGTTGGCGCTGATCCCTGCGCTCACCTTGGCGGTTAACCTGGTCAACGGGGTGATGAGCCGTGTGCTCGCCCCGCGCATCTTGCCCAAGCTCGATTTTCGGAAAGGCATCCCGTCCACCTGCCGGACCATGGTGGTCGTACCGTGTATGATCGCCACCGAGCTCGACGTGACATCGCTGACCAACCAGTTGGAGTTGCACTATTTGCGCAACATCGACCCTCATCTGTCGTTTGCGTTGCTCAGCGACTTTGCCGATGCACCGCAGGCGGAGATGCCGGAAGACGCCGCGCTGGTCGCGCTGGCTCAAGCGCGCATCGCGGCGCTAAACGCCCAATACTCGGCTCAACCCTTTTACTTCTTCCATCGCCGGCGACAGTGGAACACCACCCAGGCGACCTGGATGGGTTGGGAGCGTAAGCGGGGCAAGTTGCAGGAGTTCAACCGCCTGCTGCGCGGTCATGCCGAGACTTCCTACAACATCCAGATCGGCGATCTAGCGGTCTTGCCGCAGATCCGCTATGTGATCACGCTCGACGCCGACACGATCTTGCCGCGTGGCGAGGCTAACCGGCTCGTGGGCGCTCTGGCCCATCCGCTCAACCGGGCCGAATTTGACGCCGCGACCGGTAAGGTGACTGTCGGGTACACCGTGCTCCAGCCGCGCACCGCCATCAAGCCCACCAGCGCCAATCAATCGCTCTTTACCCGTGTCTTCACCGGCGACCGCGGGATAGATCTCTACACGCGGGCCGTATCCGATGTCTACCAGGATCTCTTTGGCGTTGGGATTTTCGTGGGCAAAGGCATCTATGATGTGGATGCCTTTGAGCGCAGCCTAGCCGGTCGCCTGCCCGAAAATGCCATCCTCAGCCACGATCTATTCGAGGGTATTCACGGACGCGTCGGCCTAGTGACCGACATTCTCCTCTATGAGGACTATCCGCCCCACTACTTGATCAACGTTTTGCGCTCATACCGCTGGGTCCGCGGCGATTGGCAATTGCTGCCCTGGCTCTGGCCCCGCGTCCCCGCCGAGGCCGGCTGGATCCGTAACGATCTGGCGGTTATTGACCGCTGGAAGATTCTGGACAACCTGCGGCGCAGTTTGCTGGCCGCGGCGCTCATGGCGCTTCTGATCGCCGGCTGGACCGTGCTGCCGGGAGCCGCCTGGGTGTGGACACTCCTTGCCGTGCTCACGCCGGCGATCCCGCCGCTGGTCAACACCGCGGTGGCACTCGTTCACGGGATCAAGAACTCGTCCTATCGGGCCGCGCTGCGCCCCGTGCGCGATGACGCCCTGCGCTGGTTACTCTTTATCGCGTTCTTGCCCTACGAATCGCAGTTGATGCTCGATGCCATCTTGACAACGTTGCGACGCCTGTTCACCCGCAAGAATTTGCTGCAATGGACAACGGCGGCGCGCACCGTGCGTATTTTTGGTGATGAGGCGACACCCGCCACCACGCTGGTCAAGATGCTGCCTTCCATGTTGGCGGTGGCGACCCTGGCGATTCTCGTCAGTGTAGTCAGGATTGAGGCCTTGCCGGTGGCCGCGCCCTTCTTTCTGGTATGGTTGTCGGCGTCGCAAATTGCCCATTGGATCAGCCGGCCAAGTCTTACGAAAGCGTCCGACCTCACCGCTGTCCAGGAGCAGCAATTACGTACCCTGGCCCGTCGCACCTGGCTGTTCTACGAGCATTTTGTCGGGCCTGACGGCAACTGGCTACCGCCCGATCATTTCCAGGAAGCGCCGAACGGCATACTCGCCCAGCGCACCTCGCCCACCAATATCGGACTCTATTTGCTGACCGTGCTGGCTGCCCATGATCTTGGCTACGTGGGGATGACCAATATGGCCATACGGCTGTACGCCACCTTTTCCACACTGGAAAAGATGACGCGCTACCGCGGTCATTTCCTCAACTGGGTCGACACGCGCGACCTGGAAACGCTGCCGCCCGCCTACATCTCCACGGTAGACAGCGGCAATTTGGCCGCCAGTCTGATTGCGTTCAAACAGGGCTGTCTGGCCATGCCACAACAGACGGTATGGCGCTGGGAAGCATGGCAGGGGCTCGTGGATCTGCTGCTCCTGCTGGAAGAGTCAGTGCCTGCACCTGCCCAAGAGGATGCGCACGCCGGCAAGGGAGTTGATAGCGGGGGCGTGTCCACGTCGCGGCTACTGGAGCACCTCGCACAGATCCGTCACCGGGTGCTGGCCGTGCGCAGTGATCCAACCCAATGGCAGGCGTTGTTGGCCCAGCTTGTCACCGAAGGGCAGCCGGCCATCAACCAACAGCTCGTCGAGGTGTTGGCGGCTAACGCCGGCGTGTTCAGCAGCGAGGTCTTGCAGAACTGCCGCATCTGCGTTGACCGCATCCAGCACCATCTCGATGAGATGCAACATGAAGTAGATTCGCTGCTACCTTGGATAGCCGAGCTCAACGCGCCACCTACCCTTTTCATGCAGCCGGACCTATCGCCTGCCCTTGCTGAGGCCTGGGCCGATCTACAGCAGGCGCTGCCACCAGCCCCCAGCTTGACTGAGATTGAAGCGATTTGTCGCGCCGGCCAAAGTCAGGCTCAGCATTTGTCAGCCCAGATCGCGGCGGAATCGGCCCTTGTTTCGGAAGCAGTAAAGAGCGCGCAGGCCTGGTGTACGCGCCTGGCGGAGCAACTGCGGGGGGCGCAGACGGCCGCCGCAGCATTAATTGAGAGCTATGTCACCCTAGCTGAAGTAGCCGACCGCTTGACCACCGAAATGGAATTTGACTTTCTCTTCAGCGCGCAACGACAGCTTTTTCACATTGGTTACAATGTGGATGCCGGCACGCTGGATCAGAATTATTACGATCTGCTGGCCTCCGAGGCGCGACTCGCGAGCCTGGTCGCCATTGCCAAATACGACGTGCCCCAAAGCCATTGGATTCACTTGGGGCGACCGCTGACGCGTCTCGATACCGGCGACGAAGCGCTCCTCTCCTGGAGCGGCACAATGTTCGAATATCTGATGCCGCCGCTACTGATGCATAGCTATCCCAATACCTTGATCAACGCCAGCGCCTCTGCCAGCATTGACCAGCAGATCTTCTACGCACGGGAAAAGAACGTGCCCTGGGGCATTTCCGAGTCCGGCTATTACGCCTTTGACGCGGCCATGAACTATCAATATCACGCCTTTGGTGTGCCGGGATTGGGCTTCAAGCGCGGTTTGGCCGAGGATCTGGTCATCACCCCCTACGCATCGATGCTGGCCTTGTCCTTCCGCACACAAGCGGTCCTCCAGAACATGGAGGCGCTTCAGACCTATCAAATGATCGGTCGCTATGGATTCTATGAGGCGCTTGACTTCACCTCCGCGCGCCTGAAATTGGGGCAAGCACATGCAATCGTCCGCTCGTACATGACCCATCATCAGGGCATGATCATGCTGGCATTGGTCAATCGCCTACAAGACCAGACCATGGTGCAGCGCTTTCACGCCGAGCCGAGCATTCAGAGTATGGAGATGCTCTTGCAAGAGCAGTTACCATCGGCGGCGTCACTAAGGTTCCCGAATGAGGAAAAGGTCAGCCCCGTGTCACCCGCACGCAGCGCCATTGGCGCCAGCCCATGGCCTGCGCCGGTGGATACACCCATGCCTATGGTGCACTTTCTCTCCAACGGGCGGTATGGGCTGTTGGTCAGCAACGCGGGCGGCGGTTATAGCCGCTGGAACGACCTCGCGCTCACCCGCTGGCGCGCCGATACAACATTGGACAACTGGGGGTGTTGGCTCTACGTACAGGACCTGGAACGCGGTGCGCTGTGGTCGGCTACCCGGCAGCCGCTGGCCGGCGCACCTGAGCACGAAGAGACGCTCTTCTTCCCGCACATGGCTAGTTTTCGTCGTCGTGAGCAGGACATATCCCTCCATATGGAGATCTGCGTAGCGCCCGATGACGACGTCGAGGTGCGGCGGATTACGCTGATCAATGAGAGCGATCACCACCGCCGCCTGCGCTTGACCACCTATGGTGAAGTGGCGCTGGCCCCCACCGCCGACGATCAGCGCCATCCTGCCTTCGCCAAACTCTTTGTGGAGAGCGAATACCTCGCCGATCTCGACGCCCTGCTTTTTGCGCGACGTCCTCGCTCGGCCAAAGACGAACCTCTGTTCATGATCCACATGCTTGTTCGGCCGCGCAACGTTGCGCAGGAAGTCTGGGGCCGCCGCACCTATGAGACTGACCGAGCGGCGTTCCTCGGACGGGGACGCACGGCGCGGGCACCCGTGGCGCTAACCGGAGCCGCGACCGACGCCGCGGACACTGTGGGGAAGACCGGCGCCACCCTCGACCCGATTATGGCATTGGGCCAGGAGATCGAGTTGCCCGCCCGCGCCACCGTCGAGATGGCAAGCGTAACGTTGGCTGCCCCAACTCGCCAGGCCGCGCTGGATCTGGCGCAGCGTTATCGCGCCTGGACCACCGTCAGCCGCGTGTTTAGCCGCGCCCAGACAGAGGCGGAACGCGAACTGCGTCAGTTGGAGATGACGACGCCCATGCTGGAGCAGACGCAGCAGTTGCTATCACTGTTGCTCTATCCACATGCCGCACGGCGGGCGGACGCGGCCACGCTCAACGCTAACGGCAAAGGACAATCCGGGCTGTGGCCGTTTGGCATTTCCGGCGACTATCCTATCCTGCTCGTGCGCATTGACGACGAGACAGAGGCGGATCTGCTGTTGGAACTGCTGCGGGCGCATACGTATTGGCATCGCCGCGGGCTACGCATCGACCTGGTGATCTTTAATCGCCAGACGACGAATTACGGTCAGTCCATGCAGGATTTCATCCACCGGACGATTCAGCGCACCGGCAGCGCCAGTTGGCTGAATCAGCGCGGCGGCATCTTCGTGTTGCGTGAAGATCAGATCGGTGAAGTCGATCGAACGCTTCTCTATGCCGTCGCCCGCGTCGTACTCGACAGCGCCAATGGCCCCTTAGCGGAACAGATGTCCGGGCTACAGCGCAGGGAACCATCCCTGCCCGCCTTTGAGCCGACGCTGCCGCCCGATCCGCTGCGCGATGCCCCGCTGCCGCTCACCCGCCCCACGGATCTCCAGTTCGACAACGGCTTAGGCGGCTTTGGCGCTAACGGCGAGTATGTCGTTTTCCTGCATCCCGGCGCAATGACGCCCGCGCCCTGGATCAACGTCATTGCCAATGCCGACTTTGGCTGCCTGGTCTCAGAGACCGGAGCCGGCTACACATGGGCTGTGAACAGCGGTGAGAACCGGCTGACCAGTTGGCGCAACGATCCGGTCTCCGACATGCCGGCGGAGGCCATCTATCTGCGCGATGAGGAAACCGCCGAGATCTGGTCGCCCACACCACAGCCTGCACCCGCCGCCGAACCCTATCTGGTGCGCCACGGGGCCGGCTACTCTATCTTTGAGCACAACAGCCACGGCCTGCAACAGCAGGTGCGGGTCTTTGTCGCACCGGAGGCGCCGGTCAAGGTGGTGCAGTTGCGGCTGGAAAACAGCAGTTTGCGGCAGCGACGATTCACCGCCACCTACTACGCGGAATGGGTGCTGGGTGTAGATCGGGCCGACACGCAAAGCCATATCGTATCGGAGTACGCAGAAGACACCTTTGCCCTGCTGGCGCGCAAC
>CAYJQA010000105.1:10978-11682 GCA_964372065.1 uncultured Litorilinea sp. | reverse complement strand
GCTGCCGTTGCGCCGGGACGGCAGCCCGCCGGGGTCCGCCAGTACTCCAGCGTGGCATCGAAGACGGCTCGGTTGATCGCCTCGTTCTCGCCGCCGGCTTCGGGCACCGTCGCCAACGCGATCGCAAACGCTTCGTCGGGATGCTCTAGCGAGAAGGCAATGCCGCGCAGCAGTGCCGCGGCCATCTTGCGGACCAACTCCGGGTGCTCGGTAAGGGTGCGCTCGTTGGTTACCAGCCCATTGGCCGGCACGGCGATGTAATCGTCCAGCGCCATCGTCACGATATCTTCACCCGCTTCGGTCAAGATCACCGGCCCGCTGACAGCATAGTCCACCGCCGCATCGACCGCGCCTTCACTCACCGCTGCCGCCTGCGTAAAGCCGATGCTCTCCGTCGTGACGTCGGCCTCGGTCAAACCGCCGGCTTCCAGGAGCGCGCGATAGGCGACATAGTTCGCCCCAAAGGGACCGGGAATGCCGATGCGCTTACCCGCCAGATCCGCCGGGGTATGGATGCCCGCATCCGCCTTGGCAAAGAGCACGACCGGATAGCGCGCATACCAGTTCGCCACATAGCGCACGGGCAAGCCCTGGCCGCGTCCCAGGATCACCTGATCCCCGCTGCCGATCATGAACTGCAGTTCGTCCACGCCGACCAGCTTGAGATAATCGTTCTCAAACCCATATTCCAAGCTGACATCCAG